>JBJKPJ010000179.1:0-1648 GCA_046706605.1 Bathyarchaeia archaeon
CTTGTCGATTCTGTTAAGGCGAGAATTTTATCTTCCATCCCGTCCTTGTACTCTTTAAGAATTGCAACAGCAAAAATTACTAAACCTATCGCGGATAGGGGCAGAAAAATTACCAACCCCAAAAAAATTAAGGAAACGCCCAAGGAAATTATTATAGGCATAAACGTGTTTTTTTTCTCTTCAGATTTCTCATTTCCCTTAGACATTTATCATTTGCCTCCAGGTTTAGCCTCAGCTTCTTCATTTGAGTCTGCCTTGCACCAGTACCAATCACATACTTTTTCAGATTTGTCTGGCGGATCAGGAGGTTCAGCGGGGGCTGTTGAAGGAGCTTCAGAGGTTTTATCGGATTCCTCTTTGCTTGCATAGTTACCAGTCCACTCTGTTTCTCTGGCTTCCCAAGGGTTCTCTGTTGATGGTTTATTTCTTAAGCTTAAAACAAGATTTAAAACAGCAAGAGCTGTAGCTGGACCAAATATAAGTGCACCAATCGTTGCTACAAGATTGAGTGGTCCCCAACCTGTGCTCGCAATATACGTGTCTACTCGTCTAGGCATGTCCAAAAGAAAGAAATATGGTAAATAAAGGACATTAAAACCTATGAATCCAACAATGAATGTTGCAATCCCCATTTTTTCGTTATATTTTCTTTTAGCGATTTTTGGCCACCAATAGTAAAGTCCCGCGATTAATCCGAAAATGGTTGTTCCTGCCATCACATAGTGGAAGTGACCGACAACCCAGTAAGTACCCCTAAAAGCGTAGTCTAAAACTGGGTATGCTTGAAGGACACCTGTCAGTCCTCCAAGAATGACAGTAAAGATTGCTGCAAAGCAATACAGCATTGGAGTGTTGATTTTGATGACACCCTTATAAAGCGTTAACACCAAGCCGATAACTAGTCCCTCAAAAGGCACAGAAATAAGCAACGTGGTAATCGAGAATCCTTGTAACAAACTATAATTTACGCCAGTCGTAAACATGTGATGCATCCAAACGCCTGCACTAAGAAAGCTGACCGCTGCTAACTCAACTATGAAGAGATTACGAGCGAACATCGGTCGTCTGGAAAATGTCTGGAAAACTTCGGCAATTATGCCTAAAGCGGGGATAACTATTATGTAGACTTCGGGGTGACCAAAAAACCAGAAGAGTTGATCCCACAAAATAGAGCCCCCTTCCATAGAATTAAAGAAAACGGTGCCAAGAAATCTGTCTGTGGAAAGTAGAACCAGACCTCCTGCTAGTGCAGGAAAAGCAAAAAGTTGTAGCACCGCAGTAAAAAGAATAGACCAACTAAACATTGGAAGGCGCCTCCAAGTTACACCTTTAGCACGCGTTTTCACGATAGTTGTAATCAGATTGACTGATCCCATAGTCACCGAGATTGCTAGTAATAATAAACCCAAAATAGCAAGTGTCGCGCCTTCTTGAGGCGTGAACTGGAGCGTATTGAGTGGAGCGTAAAGTGTCCATCCAGTATTTAACGTGCCGCCAGGCAGAAATACTGAGCCTACAAGCAGAATGCCGCTAAACAAGTAAGTCCAGTAGCTTGTAGCATTCACCCGGGGAAACGCTAAATCTTTTGTACCTATCTGAAGCGGTACTATATAGTTTGCAATTCCAATTGCAAGAGGTGAGAGAACCC
>JBJKPJ010000180.1:0-1353 GCA_046706605.1 Bathyarchaeia archaeon
CTCCAGTACAGCAGCTAAGTAGCTTATGCCCAGCGGTATAAACACGGCTTGAGGCACATCGTCTGGGTAAGGAGGATTTGCGAGGACTACGTGAGCTTTCAAAGACTTCCCACTTTAAAGGGAAAAACGGCAAACGGAGCTATTATGTGTTTTGCAGAAACACCGTTTTGGGATGTTTTTGGGGGTTTTGCTGGCTGTAGGCGGTGGTTGAAACTTGGTTTTGTTTTTTCTATTATAAGAAGAAGGCAATTACCTTCCTACTCATCATCAACCTAACAAAAAGAAAAAAATTGCTTTTTTGCGTCAGGCTATCTGGTGAGTTGCCGGTCGGTTGTGGTGGATTCCTCAATCAGAACCACAGCCAAGCCCAACCATTAAAACATCTGCGCAGCCGCCTCTTGCGGAAGGGTTTTATGTTCAGCGTTCCATAGCGAGTGTAGACAAGCGACTTGAGGAAGATGCTTTGCAGGCGGATTTGGCATTACTTGACGCGAACGTTTTGACCGTGAATCCCAGCCAGCCCCATGTACAAGCCATCGCCGTCAAAGGCAACCATATCCTCAAAGTAGGAACAAATCAACAAATCAAATCGCTGACTGGAAAAAACACAAAAACCCTCAACCTCCACGGCAAAACCATCATCCCAGGATTAATCGACACCCATATCCACATCGCCGACTTTGGTAGGTGCACCCTGTGGCTTGACCTCTCAGCTGCCGACTCCATCCAAACTCTACAAGCTCTGCTCAAAGAAAAAGCCACCCAAACCCCTGCTGACAAATGGATAGTGGGACGCGGCTGGAACGAGCAAAACTTCAAAGAAAAACGCTTGCCCACCAAAGCAGACCTTGATGTGGCTGCCCCAAACAACCCAGTAATTCTCTATCATGGAGCCGCCTACCTTTGCGCCGCCAACACCAAAGCCCTGCATGTGGCAGGCGTGACCAGCCAAACACAGCCTCCAGAAGGCGGTGTCATTGACAAAATCCCAGCAGGGGAGCCCACAGGAATTTTTAGGGACAGCGCTACCAACTTGATTTGGCAAAAAGTCCCCGAACCCACACTGGACGAGCTAACCGAGGCAGCAGCGCTGGCGTGCCGTGAAGTTGTGGCGGCGGGGATAACCAGCGTGGACTGGATAATCCTAACCAAGCAGGAACTTGCTCTAATCCAAGCCCTTCACAAAAGCGACAAACTCCCCTTACGGGTCAACATAATTGTGCCCTACGAACTCCTAAACGCCGCAAGCAACTTCAAATCGAATGACTCCCAAAAGGTGCGGCTGGGCGGCGCCATAATTTTTGTTGACGGCTACTTGGATTCCAAAACCGCAGCGTTGCAAGAGCCCTATAG
>JBJKPJ010000181.1:0-1170 GCA_046706605.1 Bathyarchaeia archaeon
ATAACACTCCGATTAAGGTAGCAGTGTGGATAGTTTTGGAAGACGGGACAAGATTTGTTGGTGGACCTGTAGCGGCGGTGAGGGCAAAAACCAAAACTTACGTAATTATCCAGCCGGGGGACTTAGCTGGCAAAGAACTGCTAAAGCAGATACTAAAAGCTCTAATGCTAAAGCTACCCAAAGAGCAGCGAGAAAAGACAGGTAAAACCTCAATTGAGCAGGTCCGTGAATTTGTGCCCTACACAAAAGGCACCGTAAACATGAAAGCTGTCTAAAGGGGCTGTTTATTTGGGGAAGCGTTGGAAGAGTTCGGTTGAGAAGACTCTGAAGTGAGTTGTTTTTGGGAGAAATTCAATGAGGTCTTGAACTTTTCGAATGGCATCGGCGTAAACTTGTTCTTCAGATGCTTGCATTGTTTGTTCATCTCGCCACAGAGTTAAAACGGTTGCCATGTTTGGGTCTTCGTAGGATAGCAGCGACATGTAACCTTGGAATCCTTCTGTGTGCCTTGTCAGGGTGTTTAAGATGCGGTCTAGCTCCATAAATCCTTCTTCGCGTTTGCCCTCTTTAAATTGCCAAACAGACATTCTGGCTAACACAAACCTTCACCTAAAAAACATCTGTGATTTGTGTCATTTATAGTTTTTAAAACTAACTTTTCTGCAAACAAAGTTAGCATATTTAGTGGCAATAGTTTTATTTTTTCGAAGACGACAACTACAGTTTGGTGATTGGATGGATAAGGTTGACTTAAAAAAGAATTAAAACACCTCTACATCCCCTCTGCAAAACAAATCATCTCTGTTGATGTTCCCGACATGAATTTTCTAACGATAACCAATCAGGGCGCTCCATCCTCCCCGCAATATGCGGCAGCAATCGAAGCTCTTTTTGTTGTTGCCTACACGCTCAAATTCATGGTTAAAAAAACAAGAGGCATTGATTACGGGGTTATGCCGCTTGAGGGGCTATGGTGGGTTGATGACATGTCAAAGTTTGATGTGCGCCACAAAGAGGATTGGAAATGGACCGCCATGATAATGCAGCCCAAATACGTCACCGCCGATTATGTTAAAGCCGCCGTTGAACAAGTGAAAAAAAAGAAAAACCCCATTGCTCTCCCCAAACTGCGGTTTGAGTGTTTCCACGAAGGCAAAGCCGCCCAAATCC
>JBJKPJ010000182.1:0-18453 GCA_046706605.1 Bathyarchaeia archaeon
TGTGGATCTAAACCAGTTGGCACTTGCAACAAAATACTACTCAGGCGCTGATATCGAGGCGCTATGCCGTGAAGCTGCCATGCACGCGTTGAGGCGAAGCGTTAACTCTGCTGAGGTTGAAATGAAGGATTTCCTTGATGCCCTCAAAGAGTTGGGTCCCTCAATTACTCCGGATATGGAGAAATGGTACAAGAGCTTTATGCAGCAAATCCGACAAGTACAAAAGCCAGCAACCCCTGTTGCTTAATAAGGAACACAAAAAATGCCACAGATGAAAACCTGGAAAACACATCCCGCCTACTATTTTGTACTGGAAATCTTAACCAAGAAAGGCGACATGACCGATGACGACCTCTTTGATCAACTCAAAGATGAATACGAAGATTTAGGCTTCAAAGACTTCAACGACCTTCTCCTAAAGCTGGAGGTAAGCGGCAAAATCCGCACATCTTCCATGAGCCGCGGCAAACGTCGAATTGAACTTGCCCAGCAACATTAGCTTTTTCCTTTTTTGTTGAAGGTTTAGCCAGCAATAGCCTTTTTGTAGAGTTTGGCTATAATGTAACTGCTTTCCATAAGTCTCATAAAGCGCTATGTTGTGTGATTCCACTTACCAAAAAAGGAAATCTGCTTGTTGTTTATATACAATTTAGTTCCATTCCATACACATGACCTCGCTCAAACCGCAACCGCCAAGCAAGCTCGACGTAATTGTCGTTGGAGGCGGACCAGTTGGTTCCTACGCCGCTTTAAACTTGGTAAAGCAGGGCGTCAAAACCACAGTTTTTGAGGAGCATCCACAGATCGGGTTGCCGTCACATTGCGCTGGGCACATCAGCATCCATAGTCTCCAAAAAATGGGGTTCTACCCGCTTCCAAAAGGCATAGAGGAGAACACGTTTTACGTCGCCAACTTCTACTCGCCTTACGGCACCAAATTTGCACTCCAACTCTCCCGTCCAGTTACCGTCGCGTTGAACCGTGCCCGTTTTGACCAGTACCTTGCTGGGCAGGCTCAAAAGGCTGGAGCAACCTTTGTTCTCGGTAGCCGCGTCCAATCGCTTCTACGCGAAGATGGTGCAGTTAATGGCGTTTCTGTGGTGCAAAACGGGGTGGAAACGAAGGTTTTCTGTAAGGTTGTTTTGGATGCCGAGGGAGTTTCGTGTAGACTTCTTAGGCAGGCAGGATTATGCGGAATAAATGGCAACGGGTTGGTTTATGCTGTTGAAGCCGAAGTCGAAGGCGTTGATGATGTGTCGCTTGATGCGGTTGAGGTCTATTTTGGGGCGGCTTTTGCTCCGAGCTTTTATGGCTGGCTGATTCCAAGACGGGACGGCACCGCCAAAGTTGGGCTGGCAACAAACAAGGGCAACCCACGCGACTATCTACAGCGGCTAATGCACAAGCACCCAGTTGCCAAAAGACAGCTTGCAAAAGCAAAAATAACCCAAATCGGCTACCATACAATCACCTTGGGTGGACCCATCAATCGAAGCTACGCAGATGGATTTTTGGCGGTCGGCGACTGCGCATCCCAAGTTAAACCCACAACTGGCGGCGGTGTTATTTTTGGGTTAACTGCTGCTAAAGAAGCCGCAGAAGTGGCAAACCAAGCCCTCGCACAGGGCGATGTTTCCTCCAATGTTCTGCAAGTCTATCAGCAGCGCTGCCACGCCTTGTTCAATTTTGATTTCCAAGTTATGCTGCGGCTAAGACGCTTTCTTAATTCGCTGTCGGATGCCAAGTTGGATGAGATGCTGCGAATCTGCGGCAAACTCGGAGTCGACAAAGCCCTACGTGACGTGGATGAAATTGACTTCCAAGGCAAAATGCTGCTGACCGCCATGCAAAAACCCGCAATGGGCGCAGTGCTGGCGTATTTTGGTTTACTTTATTTGTCTGCAAATCCTTAAAATCTCGGTTGCTAACATAGAAGCGGGAATCCCTAAATGTCGAATGAATTCGCGTATAAACAGGTTATTGTTTTCTGTACTAGTCTGCATATGGGCAAAGGCAAAATCGCGGCGCAAGCAGGACACGCCGCCATATCCGCCGCCCAAGACGCATTTATACATCATAAAAAGTGGTGGGAGGCTTGGCTGTTTGAGGGACAGAAAAAAGTAGCCCTCAAAGTCCATACAGAAAAGGAACTCTTCGAGTTAGAGGAAGCAGCCGAAGATTTAGGTTTGCCCCACGCACTAATTATCGACCGAGGATTAACCCAGATTCCCGAAGGCTCAATTACCTGCTTAGGAATAGGTCCTGCCCCCACCGAAAAAATTGACCGCTTAACGGGTAAACTCAAGTTGCTGTAGGGGATTTTTTGCTGTTTCCCGAAATTGACAAGCTGCTGGGCATGGAAATTTACGCCACAAAAACCAGCGGTGTAGATGGAAACATCAAGGCGTCAGTTGGCGATTTTGCTGTGGAGGAAATCCTCGCGGACGGTTCCAAAGCTTCAGTGGACGGCGCGGTTCCAAGCCGAGTTTTAGGCTCAACACAGCAGAGGCAGCGGTTTCTGCTCTGCGAATTGGTCAAGCGCAACTGGGACACTTTTATCGCGGTAAAAAACGTTGCCAAAGCCTTAGGAATCGACCAGAAACGGGTGCAGTTTGCAGGCATAAAAGACGCCAAAGCTAAAACTGCACAGTTTGTCAGCTTAAAGGATGTTTCGGTTGAAGCTGCCCAAGCTGTCACTATTAGAGATGTGGCGTTGCGTCCTGTTGGTTACGTGAGAGAGCCGATGTCGCTGTTCTACTTGTTAGGCAACCACTTCACTATAAACATAACATCCATTTCCCAACCAGCTCAAGAAGCAGCCGAAATCATTGAACAGATCCATAAAGAACTGGACGCGTTTGGGGGCATGCTGAATCTTTTTGGGCACCAGCGTTTTGGAACCAGCCGCCCCATAAGCCACCTTGTTGGGAAGGCACTTTTCGGCGGCGATTTTGAAGGAGCAGCCATGCTTTTTATGGCTAAGCCCAGCACAAACGAGCATCCTAATTCAAGACAAGCTCGCCAAGAGTTGCAAGCCACAGGCGACTTTGAGCGGGCGTTGCAGGATTTTCCCAAACAACTGCGGTTTGAACGGCTGATGCTTGCTCACTTAGCTGAAAATCCCCGTGACTTTTTGGGGGCGTTTAGGCGGTTACCTGAAAAACTCCAAATCCTCTTTGTCCAAGCCTACCAGTCCTATTTGTTCAACCGTTTCGTTAGTGAACGTGTAAAACACGGATTGCCACTAAATGAGGCAGTGGAAGGAGACTTTGTGGTTGGCGTGGAGCGGTCAGGTCTGCCATTGACAACCGTTGCCAAAATAGCAACTGCCCAAACCCTCTTGGATGTGAACGCTCAGGTTAAGGCTGGGAAGCTGCGGGTTGCGCTTCCTCTTTTTGGGTTTAGACAGAAGCTTTCTGGCGGTGAGATGGGCCAGTTAGAGCAGCAGGTTTTGGTGCAAGAAGGCACAAGCGAAGCCAGCCTAAAACCAAATGAGTTGACAATTGCTGGCGGAAAAGGCGGCTTGCGGACAGCCGTTGCTCCCATCCGCGACTTCAAGTTGCAAAATGTTTGGGCAGAGGACGACAGGGCTACGGCAAAGCTGAGTTTTATGCTCTACCGCGGTAGCTACGCTACGGTTGTTCTGAGAGAAATCATAAAGCCAACAAACCCTGTGGCTATGGGCTTTTAGCGGTCAGTGGTAACGCTGATAAGGAAGTGGTCAATTCATTAGTTATGGAGCACTTTTTTATGGAAAACGAACCCCCTCGTCAATGCGTCATTCCCATTCACAAGCCGAGCCACAAAGAATATGCTTTCTTTTTTGCCTCAGGGGTTTTGGTGAGTATTCCGTTTGCTCTTTTCTTTAGCCAATTCTACAGCTTTTTCCCAACGGTTTTGGCTATCGTGGTTTTTGCTCCATTCATCGAGGAGTTAGCCAAGGTTTTTCCGCTCTTTTACCGCCATGGCGAAACCGAACGAAGTTATGCAGTGTTGGGGCTTTTGATTGGTTTAGGCTTTGGTATATCAGAATTGTTTTTGTATGTCGTGTTTTTGGGTGCTCCAATTCTGGAGCGGGTACCAGGTGTTATTTTTCATGCGTCAAGTGCCACAATCGTAGCGTATGGTATAGCTAAAAAAAACCCGTTACCCTACTACTTGATTGCCGTGTCGTTTCATATGGCAAACAACTTTTTTGCTCTCATAAACGATGTCTACCTTGGTGTAGGCGCGCAACTGTTGGTATTAATCTCTGCTTACTTGCTGGCATGGCGACTTTATCACCAGACAAACCCAAACAAAATGGTTGTCTAAGTAGCTTTGTCGCTTTGCGCTAAATCCCTTAGCCTGTTGACGCCGTCGATTTCCAAAATAAATTTCGCAACACTTAACGGCACCAGCGTAGTCCAACTGTCGTCTGCCACTATTTTTTCCCGCACGAACGTTGAATTGTAGACGCTGCGGTCAAAAAGCGGGATTGCGCGGACTTCATAGCCTGCCTCTATAAACAGCCTTCTGGTTAACGGCTCATTAGAGAACAGCACGTTAAATTTAGGCGTGTAGCCCTCCAGGGCGCTGACCCAAAGCATGTGTAGATGGACGTCTGGCACCGGAACAATCCAAAGCTTCGAGTAATCCACCCCTGCTTCCTGTAGCGCTTGGCGAACCATGATTAGTCTTTCGCCTGCAGTGAAGGGGTCGGTTTGGTTGTGGCTGTACTGGGCGCTGCCTATCACGATTACCAGCTCATCTACTTTTGTTAGGGCGTATTTGATGGCGTCTAAATGGCCCATGTGGAAGGGCTGAAACCTGCCAACATAGAGACCTCGCTTAACCATTAGTGCTCACTTGTTCTGAGTGGGTTCACTTGAATTTATCATTTGCGTAACCTTCACGCAAGGTTCCGAAGAACCCACTCAACAGGAAAAACCGCAAGCTGTCCATCCATAATCTTCACATGTTTGGAGCAGGGAAAACCCCTTTTCTCTTTTTTTAGCAATTCAACTTTAGCTTTTAGCCCCAGCCCATAGCCGCCCAACGAAAAATCAGACTTCACCACACGATGACAGGGAATGATGGGTGCAAAAGGGTTAGATGACATTATGTTACCCACGGCTCTTGCTCCTCCTCCTGATGTCTTGGCGATTTCGCCATAAGAGGACACGTAGCCAACTGGTATGGCCTGGGTTGTTTTTAGGATTTTTTTGGTGTAGGTAGGTAACTGGTAAGTTGCCAACGGCAGGTTTGCGTTAACTTCTTTTCCATTGTGGATGTCTTTTAGGGTTGCCAGCATTGCTTTGGCCTGCGTAGTGGGTTCATGGAAAACTTGAAAGGGCACCCTGAAGGAGATTTTTTCTAAAACGTTGCATATTGCGTCCTGCTGGTTTTCGGCAAACGAGGAGGTGACAATTTGCTGGTTGCTTAAAGCAACGGAAATCCAGATTTTGTTGCTATTTTGAGAGTAGATTTCAATCATTTGAGGTTTCTTCACCAATGAAGGGGTTGGTGTATGTTAAAAGTTTCTGGCATAAAACCCGTTTTCTCCGAGCATTGCATACATGTGCCGACGAGCTTTACGTTTTCTAAAGAAGGTTTAGATTCTATAACACTTTTAGCGGCAAACATGACATAACCGATGGGTTTGCCACATTTTTGACACCTCAAAGGGCCAGAACCGGTCATTCCTCATCAACCCAACGCCGTATAATGGTTATAAGTAACTTTAATAATACTCTTGTGTATATCAACGGAAAAGGCGAAAAATTATGGAACGATTTGGACCTCAACTTCCCCAAGTGCCGCAGATTCCGCAGATGCCGCAAGATCAAGCCCAGCAGGGAGCCGCATGGATGCCAGGTGCAACAACCGTTGGCGCAGTTTTTGCAGACGGAGTAATCTTAGCCTCCGAAAAAAGAGTAACTTATGGCTACTTTATTATGAGTAAAGGCGGCAAAAAAGTCTTCAAAGTAACAAACCGCATCGGCGTTGCCTGTGCTGGACTTGTCGGTGACATGCAGATCCTCGCTAAAGAAATGGAGGCGCAAGCTAACCTCTACAGCATGGATGTAGGCAGACCAATCAGCGTGCGCTCCGCAGCTAAACTTATGGCAAATGTGCTGTTCAACCGCCGCTACGCCCCGCTGTTCACCCAAACCATCGTAGGCGGCTTAGATGAGGAGGGCGCATCGCTTTATGTGCTGGATGTCTTAGGTTCCCTTATCCCCGACAAATACGCAGTTGTGGGTTCAGGAACAGAAATTGCCATGGGTGTTTTAGAGGAAGGCTACAAAGAAACCATGACAACAGAGGAAGCCAAAGAGTTGGTGACGCGATCAATAAAGTCAGCTGTGAACCGTGATTCCATGAGCGGCGACGGCATAGACTTTCTGATTATAACAAAAGACGGCATCACCGAAGAATCCGTAAAGTTTTAACCCCCACTTCTCCACTATATTTTTTAGTTAACCGAGTCTTAGCTGAGCGCATGCGATTAGGAGCAGAAGTTATGACGTTTGAATTAACCCAGCAAGAAGGCGAATTCCTAATTCACCTTGCCCGAAACACGGTGCAACAGTACTTGGACATTGGCAGCGCCCCTAAACCTCCCAAGGGCACTCCAAAAAAATTGTTTGAACACTGTGGTGTATTCGTCACCATAAACCGCCAAGTAAACGGCGAAAAACAGCTCCGTGGCTGCATCGGCTACCCCTACCCAACCAGCCCGCTGGTTGAAGCGGTAATTGACAGCGCCATAAACGCAGCAACCGAAGACCCACGCTTTGAACCCTTAACCCTCGACGAACTGGGGTGTGTGGTTTTTGAAGTAAGTGTGCTCACCCCGCCTGAAGTTGTCACCATCGCGAACCCTAAGGAGTATTTGAGTAAAATCAAGGTTGGCGAAGATGGTTTAATCGTGGAACGTGGACCATACAAAGGGCTGCTTTTGCCACAGGTGCCTGTAGAGTGGGGCTGGTGCGAAGAGGAATTTTTGTGTCAATGCTGCATGAAAGCAGGTTTACCGCCTGATACGTGGTTATCGAAAACCACCATAATCTACAAGTTCCGTGCCATAATCTTTGACGAAACCGCGCCCAACGGCGAAATAGTTCGCCTTAACTTAAACCAACAGCATTAATCAAGCATTGACTCTACTATAGCTACTGCATGTTCTAGACCTTTGAAGCGGCTGGAAAACTCGCTGAGCACCTGCATGTTCTTGTCGTAGGCTTCTTTGTTTTGCTCCATTTTTTCAACTGCGCTTTTAAGTTGTTTGCTGTTTTTAATGGTTATGGCGCAGTTTAGGTCTTCAAGTTTAGCTGCGTTGCCCAGTTGCTCAGGCTGAGTGGGGATGCAGATGCTGGGTTTAGCGTACTTGATGGTTTCAAAGCATGTTGCGTGTCCACCACTGAAAATCACGAATTTGGCGTTTTTCATGGCTTCTTCTCGCTCCTGACGTGAGAGCCATGTGTGGATTTCGCAGTTGCCAATTTTAGTTGACGCTTTCTTGCCAGGCGTGCCAAGGCTGATTACGCATTTTGTTTTCTGCTTCTCCAGCACGGGCAAGAGAATTTTTGTAAGTTTTGCCCGTGTCCCGACGGGACCGCTGATGGGCGCAAAAATATGTTCCTGTGCTCCCCGAACGGGAGTTGTGTCAACAAATGAGCCGACATACTCTGCTTTATTGCCCAAACCCATGCTGCCCACGTCGCCGATGTTGTATTCTGAGACTGTGTAGGGCGGCGGGTTGTCGGGGATTACGATTTTGTTGCAGTTTTTGACGTACCGTTCAACCAGTCGTTCCCCTGGATTTAGAAACGCGGAGAAACCGTAGCTTGGTCTAATCATGTTGGCGATGTAAAGAGAGGGAATTTTCCATCGCTCTGCCAGCCGAAGGGCGTTTATATCTCCGTCGGCGATGAGTATGTCAGGGGCGATGTCTAAGATGTTTTCCCGTAAATCGTAATAGCGGTTTATTGTTTCCATGGCGTTGGATTTTTTTATTTCCAAACTGTTGTTGTCCATGTTAAACAGCGGCAAGGGAACCAATAGGTTGAGCAGGGAAGCGGAAGTTATGATGCCGCTGGCGTTTTCATACCATAAAACAGGTGTGCAGTGATAGACGTTTTTGAATTCTTTTTTGAGCAACTCGTATGCTTTGCCGCCTGAAAAAAAATGCATTTCATGGCCGTTTTTCTCCAGCTGTTTTCCTAATGGAATGATACGTGTAACGTGTCCTAATCCGAGTTCGGAGCAGCTTAGCAGGAGTCGCATACATCTACAGGTTACTGCGAGATTATATTTGAACTATCCCCAAATCAAGAAAAAAAGCAAGCAATTTAAGCTCAAAACAACAAACTACAATGTATGTTCATGCCAAAAAGACTCGTGGAAGACAAACTAAGACAACTGCTCGCTGAAGATGTCGGGCAAGGCGACGTGACAGCCGCCGCAGTTGTCCCAACAAACCTGAAAGCCACAGCTGAGGTTGTTGCAAAGGAAGCTGGCGTGGTCGCAGGGCTAGAGGAAGCCGCTATTCTTGCCCATTGCTTGGGTTTAGAGGCTAAAGCCAAAGTTGCAGACGGTGCCAAAATCCAAAACAAACAGGTGCTAATGGAAATTTGCGGCGATGCCCAAACAATCCTTTCAGCGGAACGAAACTTGCTTAACTTGCTCTCCCGCATGAGCGCGATTGCCACCAAAACACGAGCCCTAACAGAAAAACTCAAATCAACAGGGGCGAAAACCAAAATTGCTGCCACACGAAAAACCGCCCTCGGTATGCTTTACTTTGACAAAAAAGCTGTCGTTATCGGAGGCGGCGACTCCCATAGGCTGCATTTGGATGATATGGTTTTGATTAAAGACAATCATATCGCAATTGTGGGAAGCGTGGAGGAAGCCGTTAAGAGGGCTCAGGCGGCTGTTTCGTTTACCAAAAAAATTGAAGTAGAAGTCACCTCGGTCGAAGGCGCACTCAAAGCCGCAAAGGCAGGCGCCGACATTGTTATGCTGGATAATTTTTCGCCCAAACAAGCCAAAACCGCCTCAGAAGCGCTCCATGCGGGTGGGTTTGACCGTGTGCTGATTGAGGTTAGCGGTGGCATTACTGGCGAAAATATGCTGGAATACGTCAAAGCCGATGTGGACATAATTAGCCTAGGTGAACTTACACACAGCGTCAAAGCGCTGAACATAAGTTTAGAGATAACCAAAAAAGGTTTTAGCCCAGCACAGTTATAACCCATGTTTCCACGCTGGCGCCGATGATAAGCAAGCCCGCTACCACGCCTATCAGCATGGCTGTGTTTTTGAGTTCGCTCCATCGTTTTTGAGTTAGTCGACGGTATAACCAGATGCTCTCAGCGATGCCAATCGAGTAGGAGACATATTCCAGCACGAAAGTCAAGGCTATGAATACTAAGCCAATAATAGCAGTCGTTGGAGAAATGTTGGTTGCAGAGGCAGCAGCTGCGTCGTTTACACTTTGAACCTTAAGCTCCGCTCCCAACGCAACACCAGTGTTAAACATAACAAACAAGCCGAACACGGCGCCGGCAAGGGGAATAAACATAGCTAAGCATAGCCCGAAGTTGTTTAGGAAAATGTACGGGATTAGCGTGCCGTTTGCCAGGTTGTCGGTTCGGGTTTGGTTTATGCTATCGTTTATCTGTTTGGCATCCTGCGCACTTATAGGCAGAAGTGAACCGACTATTGTGACTAAAATGGCTAGGACAAGCATGATGATTATGGAGTAGAGCCTTTTGCGTCTAGGTGAAGCGTTTATCCAAAAGGATGGATACCTCATTAGTTTTTAACCTCTTAATGTTGCAGATTCTGATGGGTTTTCTGGTAGAATTTAACGTTTCTGGCAATTTAACCTTTATCAAGACAAAAACAAAATCGCAGGAAAATCACGTTTCCTCAGCGGATTTCTGGGTAGCCTTCAACCCCAACGCCAAAATATACATCTCCGAACTCTTCTGCCGACTCGCCTGAGGCTTTACCAACTTTACCTCCTCAAAAGCTCGCTTAACGATGAGAATGAAGTCGTTTAATAAATCGCCTTCGAAGACTTTGACAAAAAAGTTGCCGCCTGTCTGCAGGATTTGCTGGGCAATTTCAAAGGCTTTGGTAGCTAAATCAATTTGTCTAGCGTGGTCGACTTCCCAAACACCAGTGATGTTTGGGGCAGCATCGCAGAGTACAACGTCTGGGTTGCGGGGCAGAAAAGACAGGATTTGCTGGGTTATGTCTGGTTCAGTTAAATCAGCAATTATGGTGCGAATATATTCTTGGGTGAAGGGTTCTATAGGTTTTAAGTCAACGCCTAAAACAAAGCCGTGTTTTCCCGTCATTTTTCTTGCGGCTTGAATCCAGCCGCCTGGAGCTGCCCCTAAATCCACCACAATATCGTGGAGTTTGATAAAACCGTACTTTCGGTTTGCCTGAACCAGCTTGTAGGTGGCTCGGCTTCGGTAGTTTTCCCGTTTAGCTTTCTTATAATAGAACTCGTTTTTTCTTTCACGGATCCAAGCTTCTGGCAATAGAATCATCCTCGGGCATGCTGGACTCCACTGGGCTTGGAACGGTAGGAGTAGCCGGCGCTGGGTTTCCTAAATTAAGTATCCATTCGGTTAATCTGGTGCAGTTTTTAGGTGAGATAGCAGTTGTGGGGTCGCATCGGGCGTTATCAGGGCACAAAAGGCAGGGGCAATCTATGATTGTTTCTATGGATGCAGGGAGACGTTTAGGGTAAAGCCGATATGTCCATCTTCCTTCTTGGAGCTCTTTTTCTCGGCGAATTAAGCCTTTTTCTTCAAGTTTGATAGAGACGCGGCTGCCTTCACGGCTGCTTGCGCCAAGTTCCCGCCATAAATCTGACTGTAGTACCCCTTGATAACCTGTACCTACCACGTAGTGGAGTGCTTTCTGTTCAAGGTCATTACGCTTAGGCATATAGAGATCCGGTCCGAAATAATACATAATATAAGCGCTAGATTCACATAAAAATATGTATCCCCAATTAAACGTGGAATAATATGAGAGATACTGACGAAAAATGTTCAGACCGCTACTGTCTTGGCATCGAATCCTCAGCTGACGACTTCGGCGTAGGCGTTGCGACGTTTAGTGGGGAAATTTTAGCCAACGTATCTGACGGCTACATTCCCCAAGAGGGCGGTATACATCCTCGGGAAGCAGCCCGCCACCACGCAGACGTTGCAAACCATGTACTGCAGCAAGCCCTAACCAAAGCTAACATAAAACCAAAAGACTTAACTGCAATCGCTTTTAGCCAAGGACCAGGGCTTGGACCCAGCCTGCGAACAGGTGCAACCGTAGCCCGCGCTTTGTCTTCTTATTTAAGCATTCCATTGGTGGGCGTTAACCACTCGGTTGCTCACATTGAAATCGGCAAACTCAAAACAGGTGCCAAAGACCCCGTGGCGCTTTATGTTTCAGGCGGCAACACTATGGTCACCGCGTTTGAGTCGGGTCGTTATCGCGTGTTCGGTGAAACCCTTGACATCGCGCTTGGCAACTGCTTGGATGTTTTTGCAAGGGAAGCTGGGCTTAAACACAAAAAAGGGCTACCACTTGGCGCCGCAGTTGAAAAACTCGCCTTGGAAGGCAAGTGGCTGGTTTCGCTACCTTATGTGGTTAAAGGTATGGATTTGTCGCTAAGCGGATTGTTAACTGCTGCAAACGTGGCGCTTTCGAAGGGCAGCTGCAGGCTGGAGGATTTATGTTATAGTCTCCAAGAACACGCTTTTTCTATGGTAACAGAAGTGACTGAGCGCGCTTTGTCACACACCGAAAAAAAAGAAGTTCTGTTAACAGGCGGAGTGGCAGCTAACAAACGACTGCAGTCCATGCTCTCCATAATCGCCCAAGAGCACGACGCCCAATTCAGCGTGGTTCCGCTGGAGTTTGCAACCGACAATGGCGCTATGATTGCGTGGGCAGGCACATTAGCGTATAGGCATGGATTGGTTTTGCCTGTAGAAGAGAGCTATGTGAAGTTGCGTTGGCGGGTAGACAAGGTGGATGTGCCATGGATACAATAGACAAAATCGACAGCGCCAAACTTCTAAAGAAAGGCGCTGAAGCCAGCCTCTTTGTCGCCGCTTGGTACGGGCGCAAAGCCATATTCAAAGTGCGCGTGCCCAAACGTTACCGCCCGCCAAAACTGGATGCGCAAATCCGCATCTACCGCACCGTGCATGAACCCCAACTAATGCACGAAGCCAAAACGGCAGGCGTCGCAACCCCCCTCATCTATATGGTAAATGTACCAAAATCCACAATCATCATGGAGTACATCGAGGGACAGCAGCTAAAACAGCTACTCAACTTGGTGGGTAAAGATAAGCGGCAACAGCTTTGTATTCAGGTCGGGGAATCGGCTGCGCGACTGCACGGGTGCGGCTTAATCCACGGCGACTTAACAACCTCCAACATGATTCTAAATCCTGAGGGTGAAGTTGTGTTTGTCGATTTTGGGTTAGGTGAAAAAAACACTGAGACAGAAGCTCGAGGGGTAGATTTGCATTTGCTCAAACGCGCCCTACAAAGTACACATTTCCAGTTCTGGGAAGACTGTTTCCAAAGTATCCTGTCTGGTTACACGTCGATATGTGGCAATGGGGCAGAAAAGGTTTATGAGAAAATCCGTGAGATAGAGAGAAGAGGGCGCTATGTCGAAGAACGCAAAATGTGATTTCCCCTTGACGGGCAAAGTGGTTTTTTTCGCCACTGCCAATATAAACAAGTTCAACGAAGCCCGCAGTATTCTTGGTCAACGCAGCATCGCAGTGGGAATGTTAAAACTCAAGGGCGACGAAATCCAAAGCGAAAGCCTACAAGAAATCGCAATGAAAAGCGCCCAAAACGCTTACCAAAACAGTCATCTGCCGATTTTTGTGGAAGACGCAGGCTTATTCATAGACGCACTGAACGGATTTCCCGGTCCATATGCGGCATATGTTTTTCACACAATTAAAAACAGCGGTATCCTCAAGCTGATGGAGCAGGAAAAAAACCGCCAAGCAACTTTTCAATCCGTCATAGCATACTGCGACCAACAAACCCATGGTGAACCACTTTGTTTTTTTGGCGAATCCAAAGGACAAATCACCCAAACCGAGCGGGTTGAGCAGGGTAAATCAGGCTTTGGCTTTGATCCCATCTTTCAGCCAGAAGGTAGCAATAAAACCTTTGCCGAAATGACTATTGAGGCGAAAAATAACTGCTCCCACCGTGCCAATGCAATCAGTAAATTCGCAGAATGGTACAAAAAACAGTAACATGCCGCAAGCTAAAATGTTATATTACTATGTCTTCAATAAAGACATGAGGGGTACTGATGATTCATGAAGGGGTTCATAGAGTTTGGAGTTGGCATGAAAGCATAATAACCGCACTGGCGTTTGGCGGTTTCTTCATAATTTTAGGATCTATGGCTTTTATTCCAGGAATTTTCTCCCAAACCGAAGCTTTCGTTAACGATCTTACAACGGTCTCCTACTCTTTGGGAGCATCGTCTACCATAAGTCTGCTTGCTCCAGCCAACCCTGTAGCGCATCTTGACTTTTTCTCGGCAGTCA
This sequence comes from Bathyarchaeia archaeon, assembly GCA_046706605.1. Classification (GTDB taxonomy): domain Archaea; phylum Thermoproteota; class Bathyarchaeia; order Bathyarchaeales; family Bathycorpusculaceae; genus Bathycorpusculum. The sequence goes on from JBJKPJ010000182.1 coordinate 13,608, forward strand.
TGAACTTCTGCTTAGCCATCGGTATACTCCAAATTGTCATCTTGGTTCTACGGTTCGCTTGGCGGTCGCCAATTAGACGGATATCTGAAACTATAAGCAACATGATTTTCTGGATGGGTGCCGCTGTCGTTGCAAACATTTTCCTGTTAGCGGGAACAGTAACAGGTTGGTTCCAGTTCTGGTCGATGCTGATTGTGCTAATCGGCATATCTCTGATTGCGAGGTTCTTTGTCTATTTAGCCACAAGACCCTACAGGCGTCATGTCGCTATGTAAAGTGCTGGCGCTTGCTGTTTTTTTGGTTTTTTGTCCTTAGAGGGGATTACTTTTAAATATCTGTGCAGTGTGGTTTAGGTGCACATTGTGGTGTAACGATGCCAAAGCAAGAAAAAGGTAAATCACATTCGATGCGCCCCGTCAGCAGGCGACCACCAAGCTGGTGCAAGTACCAGCCTGAAGAAGTAGAGTCATTCATAATTAAACTTGCAAAAGAAGGTCACTCACTAAGCGGTATAGGAACCATCCTGCGCGACCAATATGCCATCCCACTGGTAAAGCCAATCACTGGTAAAAGCATAAGCGACACCCTCAAAGCCGCAAACCTTGCCTCAACCATGCCCGAAGACCTCGCTAACCTCATCAAAAAAGCCCAAGGCTTAGCTGTCCACATGGACAAAAACAAAAAAGACCTTCACAATAAACGCAACATGCAAATAGTCGAAGCTCGCATCCACAAACTTAGCCGCTACTACAAACGGGAAGGTATCATCGCACGCAACTGGAAATACGAAGCAAAAATCGCATCCGTATTCTAAACCTCTCTTTAACAATTCTAATTTTTTAGGTTTCTTTGATGCGCCAGCTTTAAATCCAATCAACCCCTTTAAGGCTGAATGATTTAGCATGACCACCCAGCAGCCAAGTGTTGATGGTTTCTTAGCACAAGCCCAAGTTGCCGCACAAACAATAATAGAAACAGTACAAAAAGACGGATTCACCAGCTGTTTCTCGCATCTAGATGCCGATGGAATTGCGGCAGCAGGAGTCATAGGCAAAGCGTTAAGCAGACTTGGCGCAAGGTTCCGTATCCGCGTGATGCAGTGGGTTGACGACAAAATTGTCGCAGAAACCCTCTCGGATAAACCCCACCTTGTAGTCATGACCGATTTTGGAAGCGGCTACATCGATTTATTAAACGAAAAAATTCCCCCCAGCATCAAAATCGTCATCCTAGACCACCACCAAATCAACGGCAAAACCCCTAACTCCAACATCACCCAACTCAACCCTCACGCCTTCAGCATCGACGGGGCAACGGAAGTCAGCGGGTCAGGCGTAGCATACTTTGCAGCTAAAGCCATAAACCCCGCAAACGTGGATTTAGCACCCATCGCGTTGGTCGGTGCATTAGGTGACATGCAAGATAAATACGAGCAGCGAAGCATGCAGAGCCTAAACCAGATAATAGTCAACGATGCTGTCGTTGCGGGGTTGCTTAAGGTTGAGAAGGATTTGACGTTTTTTGGACGCGAAACACGCCCAATTCATAAAATGCTCTCAACCACCACTAACCCGTTCATCCCAGGGTTAAGCGGACAGGAAACTGATGCCCTAAACTTTGTAGCAAACTTGGGTATACCTCTAAAGCAGGGAGAGAAAGTTCGGGCGCTGGGCGATTTAGATGATCAAGAACGCAAACGGCTCTGTTCCGCGTTGGCTGATTATCTGATAGCGAAGGGGCTACATATGGAAGTTGACAACCTCATCGGCAACGTTTACGTGTTAACCAAAGAAGAACCCAACACTGCGCTGCGGGATGGACGCGAATTTGCAGTTCTGCTAAATTCCACTGGGCGCATGGATAGACCAAGCCTTGGAATCGCCATCTGCATGGGCGACCGCAAAGCCGCTTTGGATGAAGCAAACAAAATCCTAGAAGACTACCGCAAAAACATCAACAAATACCTCAGTTGGGTAGCTGAAAAATCTGAGCGTATGCGGGAGCTCCAAAACATCTACGTTATCTACGGCGAGAACTTTATCAACGAAAAAATTATCGGCACTGTCAGCTCCATAATCGTCTCCAGCCTTACCAACGCAGAAAAACCGCTCTTAGCTTTCGCAAACATCGAAGCAGAAAACGCAGCCAAATTCTCGAGCAGAACCACCGAAGCAGCACTCCGAAAAGGCGTAAACTTGGGTGATGTAATGCGGTTGGCTTCGGAAGCAAACGGCGGCAAAGGCGGAGGACACAACGTTGCTGCGGGTGCGCAGGTGCCGCTGGATAAAATTAAGGATTTCATAAAGCTAGCTGATGAGCTGGTGGGTCGGCAGCTTAAAGGTGAGAAACTTGCAGACAATAATCCAACTTGAATACCAAGACACCAACACAGCAAAAGCGGTTGCCGAGGCGGTTTCGCCAGACAACTTCAAAACTCCTGCTGGACTCACGGTGAAAACAACGCGGGAAAGCAACAGGGTCATCACCGAAATTGTCTGCGAGGGCAAACTTGCAACGTTTATCGCAACCATCGACGATCTGCTTTTTAGCGCTTCAACCGCCGAAAAAGCGCTTCAAACAATAAAGAAAATCAAAGTCTAAAAAGGCTGAATGAAAATCGCAAATAGCGCCGTGTTTTAACGTTTTTTTGGGTTTTCAATTTTTTCCACTTTATCAGCAACCCCAACATAAGCGATGTCAGTTAAGCCGACGAAAAAGCCTGTTTCAACCACACCTGGAATCATCTTGATTTTTGCTTCAAGTTCCGCGGGGTTTTGTATTTCGCCAAAATAAGCGTCAATTACCATGTTGCCGTTGTCGGTAATGGTTGGACCCAGCTTGGCTTTGCCTTCCCGAACCACTGGGTTGCCGCCAAACACAGCGATTTTCTGTTTTATCAGTGGCAACGCAAAGGGTAAAACTTCGATGGGCACAAACTGGTTTTTTTCACCTAGCAACTTGGCTTTTTTCTGTTGGTCAGCGATTATGATGTTGAGCTTGGATGCGGATGCCACGATTTTTTCGCGTGCAAGCGCTGCGCCACCACCTTTGATGAGGTAAAGTTGTGGAGTTAGTTGGTCTGCGCCGTCAATTGTTAGGTCGATTGAGGGGTGCTCGTCTAAGGTTGTCATGGGGATTTTGCATTCCACTGCAAGCAAAAACGCCTGATAAGACGTTGGAATCCCTAAAACGTGGAAGCTTTCGCTCTTTACCCTTTCCCCCAACGCTTGGATGGCAAACGCCGCTGTACTGCCACTACCTAAACCAACTACAAAACCATCTTGGACATGCGTAACGGCAGCTTGCGCAGCGTTTTGTTTTTCCCGCGAAACCAAATCCACTTAAGCTTCTGCCTCCATTTGCCCAAGCTTCTCTAAGGCTTCGTTGACTTTGCTGTAGATTTCATCTATGCGTCTTTCGCCTTCGTTTTTTGCTGGGGTTTTTTCTTCGGTTTGTTTGCGTGTTCTTGGTCGTTTTTCTTCTTTGCTTTCTGAGATATCGCTGATTTCTTTTTCTTCTTCCTCGTCTTCGTCTTTTTGTTGGATTTGTGTGGGTAGTTTTATGGGGATTTCGCGGATGGGTTTTACGTCGATTCTTGTGCGGAGTTCCTCAACTTTACTGGTTAACTCGGTGAAGCGTTGGCTAAAAAGCTTCATAAGGTCATCCTGCATGCCTTCGAGTTCGTGCAACGCAACAATGCCTTCATCGCGGGAAATGGACTCTTTGATTTTGTTCATTCGGTCCTTATAGGAGCCAGCAAGCTTTTCCCGTTCTTCCTCTGTAATTTTTCCGTCAGCCTGCGCCTCGTAGAGTTTACGGATGGCATCACCTAAAATTTCTCGTTCCAAATCAAGCATGCGCAACTCGTTTTTGGCGCTGGATGCCTCAGTTGCCTGAACACTTTTGGTGTATTTAAACGGCAAATTTGAATACTCTAAACTTGCTTGCGTCTCGGTTTGGGTGACTGGCTTTTTGGTTTTTGCTGGTCTTTTCTCGAATCGTCGCATCGCAAAAACGACCGTTCCCGCAGCAACAATCACAATTAACAACACTGCTGTAACCATGACTGGGTCATCATACCATACCAAACCAAGCCATCCTCGTACCTTGAATTACGCATCATCCATATATTAATTAATATATGGCTACCGACGTTCAAGTTTAAAAAAATACCGCAACCCCCCCACTTCTTCCTGCAAAACATCCGCCAACGCTGACCCAGGCCCATTTCAAGGTAGATTAAAACTTTTGTGGGGTGTTTTTTATCAATAAGAAGAAGGGCGGCACTCCTGTACTCATCATCTTCCGCGGATTTTTAGGGGCAATTGCTTTTTGCTTCTGCCAAAAAGCGGATGGCTCGTTGGAGGTGCAAAACAAAGAGCACCAATGTAGCCAAACGGGATAGTTTTATCTTTGTCAAGGCAGTTCTTCTATGTGACTAGCAAGCGTTTGTGAGTTATAGCGATGGCATCAGAAAAAACTAGGCTTGTCGTTTTCGACGTGGAAGGCGTGCTTATTCCCAAAAACCGCTTCATTTTTGATGTAGGCAAAACGTTGGGGTTTCCCACGCTGGTTAGGCTTCTTTTTTTCGGCTTGCTCTATGAAGCGGGCATTTTGGGGCTAGAACAGGCACTGCGGCACATATATGGGAATCTACGGGATGTGGAGCTTGAAACGTTGCACTGCATCTTTGACAATATCCCCGCTGCACCCGCTCTTCAAGGCATATTTTCCCAGCTTAAAGCCCGTGGCTGCAAAATCGCGTTGATAAGCTCGGGGTTACCGGCGGTTACGGTTCAAAAGTTAGGGGACTGTTTAGGTGCCCAGTACGCTTATGGAATCGACC
>JBJKPJ010000183.1:0-3059 GCA_046706605.1 Bathyarchaeia archaeon
GAACAGCATACGGTTTCTGTGGCAAAAGGCGGAATTGTAGCAACCTTAAACGCGCGAACAGCTGTGCTTGCTGCGGCTAACCCGTCGCTTGGCAGATATGAACCAAACCGAACTGTCGCTGAAAACATAAGCTTGCCAGTCACTATTCTTTCCCGTTTTGACTTAATTTTTGTCTTGCGTGATGTCCCAAACAAGGATACCGACAACAAAATGTCCCGTCACATTCTTGAGATTCACCGGCGAGGAATAAGCCCAGTAGAAGCCCAAGTTGACCCAGAACTACTACGTAAATACGTCAGCTTCGCCAAAGGTATACACCCAGAACTTAGCAATGAAGCTCTAAACCGTCTTAGCGAATTTTACTTAGCTATGCGTTCAGCAAGCGAATCGGAAGGCTCACCAGTAGCCATTACTGCACGCCAGTTGGAGTCACTTGTCCGAGTCGCTGAAGCCCGTGCACGTGTAGCCCTGCGCAAAGAAGTTACCGCCGAGGACGCAGAAGCGGCAATTGCTATAATGAAGCGTTCGCTGGAGGAAGTTGGCATTGACATGTCTAGCTACAAAGTGGATATTGACTTGATTATGACTGGCAGACCCAAAAGCATCCGTGACAGACTCCATATTGTCCTCTCCACGTTGATGGATATGGAGAAGGTAACTGGCATGGTGGAGAAAGATGCACTTGTCAACGAGTTGGAAACTAAGCATAAGATTCCAAAAGGAGAAATTGAACGCATGATTGGACAACTTCTCCGCGAAGGAACCATTTATGAGCCACGGGAAGGCAGCCTAAAGAAAACCTAAAAAAGTTGGCTAAGAGATGTAGGTGGTTTTCTTGTCTTCTTCCTTTTTGGTCTCCTCAGCTTGGATGGCGCGTTTTTCTTCGATTTGTTGCAGGCGAGTAACCATGGTTTCTGCTTTAGCTATTTCCTCGTTTAATCCTGACAGGTCCAAGTCAAAGTTGAACGCTGACCGTAGCACTTCCAGCACGCTTTTGGCAGCAAGCGGATCAGGCAAGTAACCGCGTGTTTCGCCCAAAAGGCACACTGCCTCCATTTTCCTAAACCTAGCTAAGCCAAGAATAAGTCCAGCGGTGCCCACAATGGGGCTTCCTGAAGTGCTAAGGGTTGCTCCAGCACCCAATGCTTTATGAAGCACATCTTGGGATGTTGCGGCGATGTAGACTTTGGGTTTTTCTTTGGGTTCCATACGGTAGCCGCCAATGGTCGCGATGGTTTTTATGTTGTGTTTCTGGGAGAAATCCAGCATTCGGTCGGCGATTTCGTATTGTCCTTCAATGGTTTGTGATTGGCTATCGCCAGTGAAGAGGATGATGTCGTTGCCTTTGGGGTTTTGGTAATAGTAGAATGCGCCGCGAAGCAAACGCACGTTGCCTTTCTTGTTGACTAAAACAAAATATGGAAAATGCGGCGAGTAGAGATAAGCGATTTTTTTGGCTTTTAACTGTTTTATGAGGTATCGTAGTGCGATTTTTCCAACCAGCCCTAAGCCTGGTAATCCTTCGATGAGGATAGGGTTGTTGGGGTGGATTTCTGTGAATTCTTTGATGTAGGTTTCTTTCATTGGGTGTTTGTGCTCCTTTTCATTGCCATTCTATACTTGAAGTATTTATCGTCAGGGGAGAATTTGGCGGGATGTGGAATCCTAACATTTCCATTACAGTAAGGGCAACTAGTCTTATTTAGAGTATATCTTTCACAGTTCATGCATTTGCGGAGTTGCCAAACCAACCATTGATCCCTTCTAAACCATAATTTGCCTCTGCAACAAAATAGAATTTATGTTTACATCTTTAACTTTATCTGCTTTAGCCTTCCCAAATTCGGCGCGTAGCAGCTTTTGCTCAATTATCTGAGGTTTCATTTCTACTCGAGAACTGAGATGACTTCCCCTTTGATTTTTGCCCTTCCGCCTGAGGGTTCAGCTAAGATGTCGCCGCAGACGTTGCAGACGATTTTGTTGACTGCGTTGCTGAAGATAAGTTGTTCGTTGCTACATTTTTGGCATTTAACACGTAAAAATACACTTTTGGGTTTTGGAATAAGTTTGTTCCATTCAGACATAACATTCTACTCCATTTACACTATGGCTAATTTTCTTAGCCGTATTCCATCTTTGTGACGCATGTAATTGCAAACTTTGCATTTTAACCGCAAGGTTTGTTTTTTGGTTGTTTTAGCGAATTCTCGCTGCAAGGGATATTTCTGTCCACCATACCCTTCTTTTTCACGTTCATGGTGTCTTTCGCCTCTGGCGAGCGCACGGCGTTTGCCAGCTTTGTAGAGGGTTACACTGTGACGTTGATGAGTCTTGCATTTTGGACAGTAAGTCTTAACTTCCTTAGGAACGTTCACGTTTTCAACCAGCTTTCCATTAAAGAAACAAACCCACTCTTATACTTTTTCGCCAATCAGGCAAAAAAACTGCAGATTCAACCTTAATGAACCAAAAAATCTAAGGAAAAAGCGGGTGTTTTTGCGTTTTTTCTCATATCCCACGTGAAAGAGGCGTTTAGGCGCTGTAGTCTCTGCCTTTAGGCTTTGAACTTGGTGGTTTTCCCGCTTCAGGCATCTGCGGAAGGGGAATTGGCGGCGGAATGTTTAGTGTTTTTGAAATAATAACCGATTCAACAAAGACAACGTTTGAGATGGATTGAATTATTATTGGTGCTGGGGGTTTTTTCTGGTCGAAATCTTTGAGGATTTTGTCTACTTCGCCTGCTTCACCCATGATGTAAGCAGTCCCTTTCAGGCTCATTTGTGCAATTGAGGGATTGTAGCCGATGGATAAAACAAATGGCACTTCAAGTGATTCATCTTGCTTTTTTTCCATCCCAACGATGTTTATGTTAGTGTTGATTTGGATGGGTGGAATGGGCTTTCTCATATCCCAGAACCGTTCAGCTGAGATGCTGGATACAACTACGTTTACTCTAAGCATTGTAAGTCAAAAAAGATAGTGCGGTTGGGGAATTTAAAACTGTTTATTTCTGCTTGTAGCGAGTAAACCCACAGTGACCGCAAGTGTAGCGTTGTTCG
>JBJKPJ010000184.1:0-1236 GCA_046706605.1 Bathyarchaeia archaeon
TGTCACCATACCAGGCACCTCAATCACAATTCCCTTTGCATGGCTACATATTGTAGCTTTCATTGTATTGCTGTCGCCCTTATCGTTGAAGGCAGCCAAATGGGTTCAGGCAGGTGGAAAAACAAAACTTTTAGCCACTGGAGTAGCAATTTTAACTTTTATTGCAACCATGATGCAGCACCTAACAGGCAACTTGCTGTTTGAACTTTCGTTTGGTCAAATAGGAAACCCACCCATCATCCCGACCGCAGCTTGGCCAGCAGAATGGACAGGCGTAGTCTTAGCTTACCCAGTAGAACGCACCATCCTTATAGTCACCGCCGTTCTGGTTGGAACCCCAGTGATTTACACTGTCATCAAAAATCATCTGCTAAAAATAGGAAAGGATGAAACACCAAAAAAGGCATCACCGCAGACAGCGCCCACTATTTAAACAGCACATTGTCCTGAACGTACCCTTTTCCGGTACGCAACGCAACTTCCGCCTTTTCTAATTCACTGCCCAAGTAACCAGCGTGATCCAATTTTGACACCAACCTCATTTGAACAATTTTGGAGTAAACTGATTCGGCGGTTTTGCCTTTGAAAACCATGTTCGGAACAGCCATATCTGGCGAAGCGTAGTGTACGGCAACCAAGACACCTTCGTTGCGGTCTATGTAGATTTTGAATATACCAGTCGAATCCAAAATCGCGGGCTCCAGTTTTTCGCCAACGTTGACCACTTTTGCCTTGGCTTCCAACGCTTTATCGTAGGGTTCTTCGTGGATGCGTTTGTCTTTGAGGATCAGCAGGTCTACGCCGAGGTCTTTGGGAAAGGATCCGCGTTTTTTTGCCAGGAACATCATTTTGGCTGCCGCAACTTCTTCGGCTACGGTGCCCTTGGCTTTGGGGCTTTTTTCTGTTGCCAGCAACATGCTTGCGTTGACTTCTTGGGATAACCGTGCCAGCAGGGCGTTAACGCCCACTGAGTCAGCATCCATAAGTTCCGTCACGTTGGAGACGCCTACAAAAAGCGGCACCTCAGGATTCTTCGCTGCGAACTCTCGAAAAGCTACAAACGATTCTAAGATGTCTGTTGGTTCCAGAATCAGGTCAGCGAGGATGCAGTTGATGCTGAGGTTTTTGGCTTTGGCAATTATTTCTTCGATGAATTGGATGCGATCTTGGGCTTTTTTGGGGAAGTATCCTTGTCGCTGATTTGTGGGAATAATCACTACAGCGATGTTTTTGATG
>JBJKPJ010000185.1:0-14132 GCA_046706605.1 Bathyarchaeia archaeon
GAAAAATACAGTCCAAGCATCATGCCGGTTTCTTCTGGAAATAAACGTAATCAAGAATGGGAAAAATCAATCAAAAACCCAACAGAATACTGGGCAGAGAAAGCAAAAGCAATCGACTGGTACAAAGCACCAACGAAAATCTTAGACGACACAAACCCACCGTTCTTCAAATGGTTCCCAGATGGAGAGCTTAACATAACTTACAACGCCTTAGACAGGCACATCAAAAGTGCCCGCAAAAATAAGCTCGCATACATCTGGGAAGGTGAAATGGGCGAAGTTAAAACCTACACTTACTATCAACTTTACCGCGAAGTAAACAAACTCGCAAAAGCACTCAAAAGCTACGGTCTCAAAAAAGGCGACCGCGTAGCAGTATTTTTACCAGTTGTCCCCGAGTTGCCAATAACTCTGCTTGCCACAGCCCGATTGGGCGGCATCCATGCTGTTATTTTCTCTGGATTTAGTGCTGAAGCATTAGCAGACAGAGTAAATGACTGCGGCGCAAAAATTCTGGTAACCGCTGACGGCTCATTTAGACGAGGCAAACCTATTGCCATAAAAGACACAGCTGACCGCGCATTGCCAAACATGCCAGGAATCGAAAAAGTCATTGTTGTCAAACGAACTGGTCAACCAATTCAGATGCAAGAAGGAAGAGATGTATGGTACTCTGATGCACTAACAAGTGCAGGCGCAAACGCCTACGTTGAACCTGAACACATGAATTCAACTGACCCCCTGTTCATCCTCTACACCTCAGGAACCACAGGCAAACCAAAAGGCGTCCAACACGGCACAGGCGGCTACCTAACCTGGGCTTACTGGACACTTAAATGGGCATTTAACCCCAACGACGAAGACGTCTACTGGTGTGTCGCCGACATCGGCTGGATTACCGGACACACATACAACGTCTACGCACCCCTCAGCCACGGCATCACCGCATTCCTCTTTGAAGGCACACCAGACTTCCCAGCTCAAGACCGCTGGTGGAGCATGATTGAAAACCATGGCATCACAATTCTTTACGGCACCCCCACCGCTGTCCGCATGTTCATGAAGTTCGGCGAAGAATGGGTCAACAAACACGACCTATCCACCCTACGCCTCTTAGGCTCAGTCGGCGAAGCCATAAACCCCGAAGCATGGAAATGGTACTACCGAGTCATAGGCAAAGAACGCTTGCCAATCATCGACACCTGGTGGCAAACCGAAACAGGCGGATTCATGATTTCCCCTGCATCAGGCATAGAACTTACACCACTTAAACCAGGTTCAGCCACGCTTCCATTGCCAGCAGTAAACGCTGACATCTTCGACGAAAAAGGAGAATCAGTGCCACAAGGAACCAAAGGCTACCTAGTGATAAAGTCTCCTTGGCCAGGAATGCTGCAAACCATCTGGAAAGACCCCGACCGCTTCAAGCAAACATACTTTGGCAAATGGCCCGGAATCTATTATGTCGGTGACTACGCAATTCGTGACCCTGATGGATACTTCTGGTTACTTGGAAGAGCAGATGAAGTTCTAAAAGTCGCTGGACACAGAATTGGCACCGTTGAACTCGAAAGCGCATTAGTCTCTCATCCAGCAGTAAGTGAGGCAGCAGTCATGGGCAAAGAAGACGCTGTCAAAGGCGAAGTTCCAGTGGCTTTCGTCACCTTACGTAGCGGCTTTACAGCCTCCGACGAGCTTCGCGATGAACTCAGAAAACACGTTCGAACAACCATCGGACCAATTGCAACTCCAGAAGCCGTCATTATCGTTGCCAAGCTACCGAAGACCCGCAGCGGCAAAATTATGCGACGACTCCTTAAAGCAGTCTTAACTGGCGCACCACTCGGCGACACAAGCACTATCGAAGACGAAGGCAGCATCGAAGACATCAAAGCAACCTACGCAGAACTACGCAAACACTTCACAAAATAAATCTAACCTCTTTTTTTCTTTTTTTAATTCAGCTCAAAAACACCGAAGCCGCTTCTCAAAAATTTATTTAAAAGGCAACCGTACCACGAATTTCGTGCCTTTAGTGGGTTGGGTTTCAAAAGACACTGTTCCACCCATTGCTTCTGTCATGCGTTTAACCACAGCCAACCCGAAACCTTGCCCTTTGGATTTAGTTGTGAAAAGCGGGGTAAACATTTTAGCTTGCACCTCAGCAGGTATTCCGGTACCAGTGTCGTTTACTGTGATTACTAATTCGTCATCGCGCTTAGATGCATTCAAAGTGAGGTTTCCGCCATTTGGCATAGCTTGAACCGCATTGCTAACCAAGTTTGCCAGAATACGTTGTAGTAAATGCGGGTCAGTGCATGGATGGCTTCTTACTTCAACCTTGCTTGATACTTTAATGTTTTCGGGAATTGGTTGCTTAGCCAAAATATCTGCAAAAAGGGCTTTGAGATTGGTATCTTTTTGAGCGGGAACAATTGGTCTTGCGTAATCTTGAAGGTCCACTACAATCTTGTTAATGTAATAAACCTGTTCTTCAATAAAATCCAAACTACCCATTGCAGCCGCTTTAATTTCGCTGTCAGGTATTAGAGCAGTTGTGATTCTGGCGAGGTACAGTTCGCCAACGATGGCTTGGAGAGGATTACGGATATCATGTCCCACCATACCCGCTGTAGCACCAATTGCGGCTAAACGCTCAGAATCTTTCAGTTGCTTTTGCATTTGAATTTGTTCAGTGATATCAAATGCCACTTCAAGCACCATCTTTGTGCCATCAACATCGGTAAACGGATAATCGTAGGCTTGAATCACTCCGCCACCTGCAGATTGTATTAGCCACTGATGCATTTTACCCGTCGTTAATACTTTGTAACTTTCACAGAAGCCACAAGGCGATTCTTTCCCAAAGTATTCATAACAGTACTTGCCGTCGCATTCACCGAATTTTTCACGAAACGCCAGATTAGCAAAAACAACTCGACGATCAGCATTAAGCAAACACAGCATTATATGCAAACCCTCTAACACATTAAATAGACGCGCACGTTCCAGGGAAAGCTGTTTTGTGCGTTCCTCAACAAGCCGCTCTAGATTTTTGCTGTACTCTTCAATTTGTTTTTGGGCTTTTTTGGTTTCAGTGATATCGGTAACTGTTGAGAGTAAATAGTCCTGATTGTTTAGGTTAATTTTGTCTATTGAAAGCAGCGTGTTAACAATTTTTCCAGATTTTGTTCGAAAATTTATCTCAAAATTTCTTAAATTTCCTTTCCGCTGCAAACTCTGCAATAGTTCGGAGCGCGAATTTGTCCCGACGAATAAGTTAAGGTCAGATGTTTTCTTGCCGATGACTTCTTGCCGACTAAATCCAGACAACTTCAAGTACGCCTGATTTATATCAACAAACAACCCATCAGAGAATCTGGTAACGGAAATTGCTGATGGACTAGCATTGAAAGCCTTGTTGAAGCGCTCCTCACTTGCCTTTAGTTCGTCTTCAGCTTTTTTCCGTTCCGTTATATCTTTAGCGAAAACAGCTATTCCGAAAGCTTCTTCACCGCTTTTCAATACATTAAAAGTTAATTCCAAAATTCTTGAATTTTCCTCAGCTGCATATTCTGCGGTAAACGAACCTACTTTTAGGGCTTTTTTGTTTAATGCTCGCCACCGCCGATAAAGTTGCTCTGTAGGCATCAACTCTTTTAGCCGCATACCTGTTTTTATATGCAAATTTTGAGTTTCTAAAAAGAAATCGCTCAAAGCTTTGTTGAAGGTTAATAAGCGAAAATCTTTCCCGACACCAACCGACCAAATCATGTCTTTTGTACTGTTAACTGTTGAATCCAACAGAATTTTTGTTTCATTAAGCGCCACTTCTGACCGTTTACGCTCAGTAGTTTCCACAAGCGAGAACACCAAACCCTCAACTTCACCCACCTTGTTTTTGATGGGCTGCAAAGTCCAGTCCCAATAGGTAACACCCCTTTTAGGCTGGTCAGGAAAAACAAAAGGTTTATCATGAAATTGTGCAGGCACACCTGTGTCTCTTACACGTCGAAAAATCTCTTCATTTTCCTTATTGGGGTAGAGGACAAAATGGTTTTTCCCAATCATCTCTTCAGGCTTATACCCGCAGGTGACAGCGTAGGCTTGGTTAACACAGACAAAATTAAAATCTCTATCCAAATAAACAAGGTGCATGTTTCGGGTGCAGTCAACCATATGCTGCAGAATACCTTTCTGTTTTTTTAACAAAGCAACATCATGGTTGCTCTTTTCAGTTGGCTTTGCCATAAAAATACCGTTATTATCTTATAATTAGACAGCCTACATTTAAAAGGGTATTCGAAACTGCTGATCTCCATCAATTTCGAGTTCAACATTTACCTATAAACTCATTTGTTATTCATATGATGTGGCTGTGGAAAAAAATTCGCAACTAAGAACAGGCAAGCAAACAGACCACAGCTCAGTAAGGAAAAGAAGCCTCGAAAAATTGTTGATAGGGGGAAATACTATAAATTGCAGTCCCAGCCATTGTATCAAAGTTTAAAAATTCATCGATTAAACGGTAAGGTTGCATGGCTGAAAAAAGAGATTACTATGAGGTTTTAGGTGTTCAAAAAAACGCCTCAAAGGACCAAATTAAAGACTCCTACAGAAAACTAGCCATGCAGTACCACCCTGACCGCAACAAAGAAGCAGGCGCAGAGGAAAAATTCAAAGAAATCTCCGAAGCATACGCGGTTTTATCAGACGACCAAAAACGCCAGCAATACGACCAGCTTGGTCACGCAGGATTTGACCAACGCTACACCAGCGAAGACATCTTCCGCGGTGCAGACTTTGACTCAATTTTCCGCGACATGGGCTTTGGCGACTTATTCCGCACTTTCTTTGGCGGTGGCGGCTTTGGCGGCATCTACGAAGAACATAACCGTGGACAAGACTTAGCTGTCAACATTGAAATCAGTCTAGAAGAAGCAGCAAGAGGCACACAAAAAGAAATTGAGATACCACGCACTGAACGCTGCGAAGTTTGTGGCGGTTCAGGAGCAGCCCCAGGCACGTCAGCACGTGTTTGTCCCCGTTGTGGCGGCGCAGGAAAAATCCAGAACATGCGCAAAGCAGGATTTGCCACTTACGTTCAGGTTTCAGCTTGCCCAACATGTAAAGGCAAAGGCAAAATCGTGGATTCACCATGTACAAACTGCCGTGGTTCGGGGGTGGTTCGGCAACGACGCAAAATCACTGTGAAAATCCCCATGGGAATAGATGAAGGCTACCAACTGCGGTTACGTGGGGAAGGCGACTTTGCCCCAAACGGCGAATCAGGCGACCTCTACGTAGTTGTTCACGTCAGGCAAGACCTTAATTTTATACGCGAAGGTGACGACCTCTGGCATGTAGCCGTAATCACTTACCCGCAGGCTGCGTTGGGCGCAGAAATTACGGTGCCAACTTTAGATGGTCCAACAACTCTGAGAATTCCCGCGGGAACCCAAGTTGGCTCAACTTTGACTTTGCGTGGGAAAGGTATGCCGCGTTTTCGGGGTTATGGCAAGGGCGATTTACATGTTCGCGTCGCTGTTTCGGTGCCTGAAAAACTCACGTCCCAGCAGCGTGCCTTGTTGGAGCAGCTTGCGGAAGAGTTCGGTTCAGAAGTTCCGCATAGAAACCGCAAATTCCGCTTTTAGGTGACCCATAAGATCAGGGTGCGCATAAAATTTTTAAATCTATGAACTGGCTTCGACGGATTCTTCACGGTTTTTCAGTTTCTCTTCTATGAGAACAAGCAGTTCCTGCGGCTTAACAGGTTTAACCAAATACGCGTCTGCCCCTTCATCGAGGGCTTTAACACCAGTTTCCAGCGATGGAAAACCTGTAATCATTATTTTTACTGTTTGTCGGAGTTGATTTTTGAGTTTTGCTAGTAAATCAGTGCCATCCATGTCTGGAAGCCTAATGTCCACAAGTACGAGGTCAAATTGGCGATTTTCAGTTTTTTCTGTGGCTTCTTTTCCTGTTTCTGCAGTTTCAATTTCGTAACCGCTTTTTTGAAGAATACGCGTAAATGTTCGAAGTATAGATTTATCATCATCAACAACTAATATGGTTTTTTTGGATACTGCCACTTTACATTCCCTTTTTAATTAGGTAAATTTGGTTTCCTTAAACTTTGGATTTGCAATGCTGTTCTTTGTTAAATTTAATCCTGCTTGAATGATAATTTCAACAAAGACCTTGCCCCAACATGGGTATTTTTAACAATGTTTTCCGAGATTAATAAACGCTATCCCAGTTATATTTAGCCAAAATTAAAATGATATTCCTGTATAATTAATTTATTTTGTTTACAACAATAAAGTTATAAAAACCAACCCGTTATAGACAAGTAGGTTTTGACTAACTAAATGTCAGCTACAGCGCCTTCTAGTTACAGGATTACTCCAGAAATACCTCCAAGCTACTATGGAAAGTTCTTTGACTTTGTCTACTCCGAGATTCTGCTTGTCCAAAAACAGCGTTTCTCCAATATCATGCGGGAAACAAACAGCCAAGGCGAAAAACTAACTTACACAGTCATAGACCAAGAAGCAATGCAGCTTCTCCAAGTGGAAATTAAAAGCAGCACAACCGATCCCGCCTTTGAAATAAAAATCAGCCCAATTGAAACCTCAACTACCCCGGCAAACATAGAAGAAGCAAAACAAGACGTCCTAATTGCTTTGGGGATATTTACGCAAAACGCCAGAACCGCTACGGTGTATTTTGCTTGGAGAGAAGGCGAAGAAATAGTCCCAGAAGCATACACTAAACCCGAGAAATCGTTTAACCGCTTCTTTTTGGAAACCCAGATTCTCTTCTTTGTGGTTTTCATCGTTTTCGGCACGCTAATCTTCATAACCATAGCGACCGCAGTCCCAAGTGCTTTTTGGATTGCGCCTGTAATTCTTATCGGCATCCAGTTCTTTTTCGTGTTCTACTCTAACCGTTTCATCGCAAGAAGCGCAGACTGGAAAATCACTCAAGCCAATCCCATCATACATTTTCTGGAGTACTATTTGCCTATAAGCGCAAAAAGCGACTTTAACAAAACCTATCCCTCTGAAACGTTGATAGCAATAAAAAAAGAAATCTACCAAGAAATAATATCCAAACAAGGTCAAGTTGACCCTGTTTCCGCCCAACAAATCTTCCTCAAACACGGCATACCCTGCGAACTGGAAAATTTGAAAGCCAAAAAAATCAACGTTTACGAACTAGTAAAAAACGTCGCAGACAAATTCCGCTTTCCCATGCCCCAAATTGTAGTGTCAAACACTATGGTGCCCAACGCTGCAGCGTCTGGTCCAAGCCCAAGCCGCGGATTGGTCCTCATCACCACGGGGCTTATGGTGCAGTTAGAAGAAAACGAAATTACAACCATACTGGGACATGAGTTTGGACACCTGCGGGGACGCGACCCCCTTATCCTCTACGGGTTAGTTTCAGCAGAGTTCCTCTTCCGCTTCTATGTTCTGCTACCGCTGTTCCCACTGATTTTCTCTTCGCTGCTGTTCTTTGCTTATTTCTGGGCAATTATGGTAGTAATATTTTTCATCGCCAAATTCTTTGAAGCCCGAGCAGACATAGTGTCTGCTGTTATGGTGGGAAATCCTGAGGTTTTGGCTGGTTCACTGGAGAAAATCGGCTATCAAAGGCTGCTCTATGAGCGGACGCCTTCTTTTCGCTTTCAAGAATGGCTGGGTTTTGATCCGCATCCGCCAATCTATTTTAGGGTGGATCGACTGGAGAGTTATACTCCTGAAAAAGGAAAACATCCCTTACTGCAATCAATAAACGATGTAATAAAAGGTTTTATCGCCACCCTAAAACCCTAAACAAACCACACTCGATTGATAGATGGGTCCGCAGCTTTTTATAGGCAGACTTGATTCATTGGCTTCTATGTATCGGTTTGTCGCTTTCCTGAGAGGAATCAACGTTGGCGGACACATCGTTGTTAAAGAGCAACTGCAGCAAATTTTTGTTTCGCTGGGACTTCAAAACGTTTCCACATACAAACAGAGCGGCAACGTCATCTTTGAGGTCGAAAAAGCCGAGCCAAAGGAAATAAAAACAGCAATCGAAAGCAGGCTTCATGAAACGTTGGGCTTTGAAGTTGCCGTATTCATCCGAACCCTCCCAGAACTCAAAAACATAATTGACCGCGACCCATTCAAAAACCAAACCACAGAGAACGCAAGTTTTCTGGTGACATTTCTACCAACGACCATTGACATGTTTGCACTTCAACTTCCCCTAACCATCCCCAAATCGACTGCACAAGTCATTTTTGCAGAGGGCAGAGAAGTTTTTAGCGTAACTCATGGCGGCGGCGAAGGTGCATTACCTAACCCGTTTTTGGAGTCCAAACTAAAATTAAAGGCAACTACTCGGAACATGAATATAATAAAAGCAATAGCGGAAAAATATGCGAAATAACCTTGGTGTTGCCTTGCATATTCATATAACACCACATCAACTTTGTTGCATCGGTGTCAACGCTTGCCCAACCTTACCACGCCCCTAAAAATAAAAGGAATCATACTTCGAAACCGTATAGTTATGCCGCCAATGCAAACCAACAGAGCAACCCTCCAAGGCGAAATCACCGACAAACTCATCAACTTCTACGTTCGCCGCTCAAGCCAAGTTGGGCTACCCATAGTTGAACATGCTTTTGTTTCTCCAAATGGAAGAATCGGACTCAAACAACTCGGAATCTACAGCGACCAACTAATCGGGGGATTCGAAAAGTTGGCATCGGGGCTTCATTCGGTGGGCGCTCCTGCAATTGTGCAACTTTCCCATGCAGGCGGCGTCACCAACAAAAAAGTCATCAGCACCCAACCCGTTAGCCCATCAACTAAAACCAAAGCCCGAATGCTCCAAGCAAACGAATTAGAAACCCTCGCAGACGATTTCGCATTGGCTGCCCAACGTGCTGTAAAAGCAGGTTTTGACGGTGTGGAACTCCATGGAGCCCACGGTTATTTGCTCAACCAGTTTTTGTCGCCCTTGTTTAACACAGCACGGACAGACGAATTTGGAGGCTCACTTGAGAATCGGATGCGGTTTCCCTTGTTGGTTGTAAAGAAGGTGCGACGGGTTTTAGATAGCAAACTTTTGCTTTACCGTTTGGGCTCAGATGATTTAGCCCCAAAAGGCACCCACATAGAGGACGCCACAGCATTTGCCAAACAACTGGAAACAGCCGGAGTGGACATTATTGACGTTTCTGGAGGTATGTGTGGAAGCGAACCAAAACAGCTCCGTCAAGTCACAGGATACTTTGTTCCCCAAGCCAGTGCAATCAAAAAAGCAGTGGGCGTGCCAGTCATCGGGGTAGGTGGAATAAACCAGGCGAAATATGCGGATAGTCTGGTGCGTGAGGAAAGTGTTGATTTAGTGGCGGTGGGTAGGGCACTTTGGCATGACCATGCATGGGCACAAAAAGCCATCGAATCTCTCAAAGCACTTTAGGAAATCAAACAGCAAAAGGAACAATAAGGGAAAGAAAGAATGTTGGGTTTAGTTACAAAAAATTGGAAACAAGCGCAGGTCGAGTCTAAGCCTTAATGTTTTGTTTACGGCCCATTTTGGCTTGTCTTGACCGCTGCTTGGTCTTTTCACCGTTTTGACCATGTAGCTCAAGCCGCAATGTAACAGTGCTGTCCAGCCCACCTTAGCAGAGTTTTTGCCGCGCTTCAGTTTTTCGCTGTTTGAACTGAGGTGCTCTTTGCTTTGGTGCATCGCTGTTAAAGCGTGCTCCTCGACCTGCAATACTATAATAGACATCCATTAAATATAGGCGATTTTGAGCAAAAAACAGGCAATTAACCTACAAGGCTGGGATTTATTTGCTGTTTTAGAGACATCCGTCAAGGATTAAGCGTCAATAATTTCCAAGAGTTCAGATATCGAGCTGACCGTTTTAACATAAACAAAGCAATTTTACATGAACAGCGCAACTTTGCCAGAATTCGCGCAATAACCAAAACCCAACTGACGATAGCAAGTTGATCAATAGCACGAAGTAAATACAAATTAAGAGGTGTTGATGATTCTGGTGTTGTACGTTTTAATGTACGCGTTGTGGCTTGCATCATAGGGGTAGCTTTCGTTTGTTGAGTAGGGGAAGCTGGTCATTGCATGGAAAGGCATTGGGGCAACCGTGAATGGCATGTAGGGTAACCCGTTCCCTTTGAACCAACAACTCGCAACAAGGAAGTAGTCTCTAACCATTCCCACTGGAACAGGCGTTGTATCAACTGGGAATTGCAGTGAAACTACGTCTCCTTCCCGTCCGATAACGAATTTGTCATCTGCAGACTGCAAAAGCGGCAACACATCACCGTATCTAGTGAATGTACCACTGGAGTTTGAGTTGGTTGTGTAGCCTTGATCGAGAACTGCGGATGTAGGCATAATGGTTTGAACGTTGATATTTGCTTGGCTAGTGGTGTCAACACCAATGTAGTCAAACTGAATGTTCTGATAGGTGTTTATGCGTAACTCGAAGTCGTTGGTTGGAAAGAGACCAGTCAAATTAACCACGAAAACATCGTCAGTTACATCGGGCAACGGAAACTGCCGGTCATCTGGGACACGCACCCAACTTCCATTTGCAGCCTTAACTTCCATATAGGGAGGCGGAGAAGGAGTAACTCCCGGTTGGTTTGCATAAGTCATAAAGTTGTTGCCGCCTGCAGCGGTGGTTGGCCAAGTGATTTTTGCGCCCACAACCAACTTGATTTCTTGCGCTCCTGAGAGGTCACCTAGGTTGAGAGTGATGTTGTTCCATGTCCAAATTTTGCTGGTAGTAAATGTTCCATCCAATTTAGAGATTAATGGCAGAACATTTTGCCCTTGACCGTTCACTGCAGAAACTGGAGCAGCAGGTGTTTTGCTAACTGTATACATGGTTCCTTGCCCGGCAAGGTTGTAGATGAAAGTGCCTGTGGTTGAGAAGACATCGGTGTTTATTGGATGGTCTATGGCGACTAGTTTGGCTTGGTCTAAATAGAAGATTTCATCAGACATTTCCGCTATTTTCATGTCGTAATACCCGTTTTTAGGTTGTAGCTGCGAGGAATCCAGCTTTATGTAATCCCACGGGTAGTTATTGGAAAAAGTCATTGTTCCATCTGGATTGAAGTAATTGAGGTATCCAAGCCAGCCTGAACCATCGGAGACTTCGGCTGCATAATTGTATGTTGTGCCATTCCAAGTAAACAGTGAAGGGCATGACCCCAGCCGGATATAGTTTGTAATAGCGTTTGTTTCTTGTTCTACATCAAAGGTTTGGGAACCAGAAGTTGACCCAGTGTTCCAACTACTGAATGTGAATGTCACTGTCCCCCAGCCGCCGATTTGAATTTGCTCTTGAGGGGGAAAACTAACAGTGTGCGGTCCAACATCTACCAACGCCTGGTACGGAGTAGTTTCAGGAGTTCCATCAATGGTGAATGAAAATCCCGAGCGACTTGAAAGTATGTGAAGGGTGTGTTTGCCTTCGTCTACAACTCTCAAAGTTCCACCTTGCCCTCCAGCAGTCACTTTGTAGCTTCCAGTATTGGCTTCAGTTACCGTCGTCATTACGGTTAGACTCTGATGCGGAGCAAGGTCGTCAACTTTAACGTTACTAGCAGGTGCACCATCCACGTTAAAGGGCAAAGTAAACGAGAGAGGTGCATTTCCATTGTTGGTGACATCAACTGTAACATTTACCTGCTGGTTTGGCCACGCTTCAACGGGGGTTAGATATAAATTGGCAAACTTCAAAACAGCCGGCAGGGGAGGGGGCTGAGCTAAAACGACAAAGGTTCCGCTTTGGTCACCGATGGTAACGGTGTATGTTCCAACATCATTTTCGGTTGCGTTAAACGCGACGTGTTGTGTTTCATTTGCCCCAATCACCAAATCCCGTGTTTCAGCTATTGTATCGTTGATGTTTAAATTAAGCGAGTAAGTGCTTTCAGCGTTTCCGATGTTAGCTACATCCACCAAGATATTTACAGGCTGACCTATGCTGGTTTCATAGGGGTTTATAGTTAAGTTACCTATCTGGAAAGGCGATGCTATCTCGGAAGCGGGAAAAATGTTTGGCACATAAGAGCTAACATAGTAGTAAGCACCCAGCTCAACTGATGCCCCAATAATTATAATGCAAAGTAAAATTACACGTGACTTGTTGAGGACCGCCCGCGATTTGGACATACTGCAATCTCTCAGTTTTTGGCTCAATATGGTAAAATGCGTATTTATCTTTATTCCATAAAAGGAACTAATGGAGACAAAAACTGAAGGAAGTAGTTTCATCCTTCGCTGCCTTTTTCGGGAGTTAGGAAAGTCTTATTTAACTAATCACGCTTTATAGGGGTAATTCCCAGAATAGGAGCCCAGAGTGCGATGTCAAAGTCAAAAGAGTACTCATGGATGACTAAAAATAAACTGATGACTTACACATTTATTGCCCTCATAATCCTTTCAGGCGTATCTGCAATTTCGTATTGGCCAACAGGCATCATAATTTCGTTGATTGCTGTAGCAGTTGCAGTTGCCCTTGACTATGCCCTTTCACTTGTCATGAAGACTAAGGGACCAAGAAACACTATGTCGGCAGCGGTTTTCGGCTTGATTGTTGCCCTATCGTACTCGTTGGGGTTGCCTTCAAGATACACTGTTGAAGTTTTGCCGCTTACTGCTCCAGAAGCATACATTTTTGTTGCAGCTATTTCAGCATTAGGCATGGTGCTACTAAAGAAGGGTCAAAATCTTCTTGGCAGAAAATATGTAAACCCTGCGGCAACAGCAAAAATTCTGGTTTTGTTTCCATTTTTAAACTCTGTTTTTCTTGCACAAGACCATTTAGCAAGCAGTTTCAATGGTGCGGGATTACCCGCGTTAACAAGCCCAATCGGCTATAGCGGTTCAGGCTCATTTGCGTTTTGGATACAATCGTGTCTTGGGAACTCCACCGCGCAGACAGCACCCAACACTACGGACCTGCTTTACACATTTACAATTCAAAAGTTTCACGGTTGGGTGGGTGGCGCTTCAAGTTTAGCAGTCATAATTGTAGGTATTGCCCTATTTGTGTTATGTCGGCACTACATAAAATGGCGAGTAACCGCAACATACTTTGGAACAGTTACATTGATGACGGTTCTAATGTGGGCAATCTACGGCGGTGACCCCCTGCTTAGGTTAATGTTTGAGCTGTTTATAGGAAGCTCAATTTTCCTCGCATTCTTCATGTTAACTGACCCCGCCACAACACCATTAACGCGACTTGGACAAATCATATTCGGAGTAGGCGTAGCGGTACTTACCGTGCTTATCCAGACTTACTTAAATTTCTTGGGCGGCTCCATCCTTGCCCTTGTCATTATGAACTTAACCACGCCTCTTCTGGATAATGTTGGATTACGTAAACCTTCAGGGGAGCGGCAGGCACCTGAGCTTCCGAAAAGCGAAAAATTTGAAACGACAGAGCCAACAGAATGTATCCGATGCGGCGAATGCATGGTTGCTTGTTGCTACAATTTAAGCCCCATACTGATAAAGGAAGCATACGACAAGAACAACACAAAGAAGCTCAAGAAGCTTCGCGCTGACCTCTGCGATGGCTGCGGACAATGTAGCTATGTCTGCCCAGCAAGGATTGATTTGAAAGGCTCAAACCTCAGGGCACGAGCGCTAATAACAAGAGAGGAAAAGCAAAAGTCGTAGCTAAATTCTTATCAGTACAATGTCTGAGGGTAGTATACGCAGCAGAGGTCGTCTTCTAGATAATCTTTTGTAACAGACAATGTCTTTGCCATATCCACCAAAACATAACTTGCAACCCCGCTCGAAATTGGGATGCTTTAGGCGAGACATGCAACTTTTAAATAGTTACGAAAACCCTTTGCCAACATGAGGGAGCAACCGTAAGAACAAAAACGATAGTGGCGGCAGGTTTACTCTTTGCGGTTTTAATTGCTGCCGCATTTTTCCAAACACAAATTGCGGCAAACACAACTGCAACCCCAAGTGCCCAACCAGTTGGACCTGTCCCTCTGTATGCGTTTAACGGAGCATACGCGATCTACACGCTCAACGACTACTTAAACCGCAAAATAACC
>JBJKPJ010000186.1:0-6553 GCA_046706605.1 Bathyarchaeia archaeon
CAACCCCCAAGCCCAAATCATCGGCGTCACCGTACAACCGATGGTCACAAAGAAAGGCTATGAATTAATCATCGGTGGAAAAACTGATCCCGTGTTTGGTCCAGTCATTCTTTTCGGCATGGGGGGAGTTGGTGTGGAGCTGTTTAAGGACTACTCGATTGGTCTGCCACCACTAAACACCACGCTTATCACTCGAATGATGGAAGAAACCAAAGTTTACAAGCTGCTCAAAGGATGGCGCAACTCGCCACCCGTAGACATGAAAAAGCTCGACGAAACAATTCTGCTGTTTTCCCAGTTGCTTGTTGATTTCCCACAGATAAAAGAAATCGACATAAACCCCTTGCTGGTTAATGAAAAAGAAGTCTGCATTCTCGACGCTCGCATAGTCGTTGACAAAGACGCTGTCTGCAAGAAATTTGACCCTCATGAACACATGGTTATCAGCCCTTACCCCAAGAAATACGAAGTGCTCTGGCCACTTAAAAACGGTCAAGAGGTCCTTTTGCGCCCTATCAAACCCGAAGACGAACCTATGTGGCTGGAGTGGTTCCAAAGCCTCTCTGATGAATCCATACGTTACCGCTTCTTCCAAATCTTAAAAGACACCCCGCATGCAGTCCGCGTTCGCTACTGCAACGTGGATTATGACCGTGAAGTGGCAATGGTTGCTGAAACCGTTGAAAACGGCAAACGAAAAATCCTTGGTGTAAGCCGCCTCATCATAGAATCAGACGGCAAAAACTGTGAAATAGCCTTCATCGTCAGCGACTACTGGCAAGGTTTAGGTCTAGGCACTAAACTTGTTGATTACACTTTGGATGTCGCCAAAGAGAAAGGGGTTGAAAGTGTCTATGCCATCATGCTGCAGGACAACTATCGCGCCTTAACTTTGACAAAAAAGATGGGTTTTTCCATTGAGTACCTAAGCGACGGCACCGTTAAAGGCTACTTGAACCTAAAAGACGAAGACATAGACTTCCGTTGCAATAAACTACCTGCTTCTCTTTCGCCCGAGGAGAAAAAGCAGCCAACACCAAAAGCAACTCACGAAAACAAAGCCGATTCAAAAAGCAATCAGAATTAACTTCTGCCTAAACTATTTCTTGAAAACAAAAGAAAAAAGAAAAGTTGGGTTTATTTAAAGTGGACTTTGACGTAGTGCGTCGAACAGGAAATGCATGGGTCGTATGCACGCACGAGCATTTCTAGGGCGAGTTCGATTTCTTTTTCAGATTTGTCAAGAATTTGTGGTAGCAGTGTTTGCATGTCTAATTCGATATTTCCATGGTTCTGATTAGTTGGGATAATGCAGTTTGCTTGGGTGCATGTGCCTTTGTTGTTGTAGGTGTAATCATGGAATAGGATGCCTCTTGGGACCTCGACAGCTCCAACACCTCTTCCAGCTTTAACTTTGTCGCTTGGTAAGTTGTATTCAGGTTGCTTCTTAAGTCCAGCGGATTCTAATTCATCTATGAGTTTGATTGAGTCTTCGACGCTGTGGACAACTTCTACGAGTTGGGCGATGTTGTTCATGAATGGGTTGTGGCAGACTGGTTTTAGACCGAACATTTCTGCGGTTTGCTTTGCCATTGGGGAGAGTTTGTCGTAGTTGAGGTTGAATCGGGCAAGTGCTCCGACCAT
This sequence comes from Bathyarchaeia archaeon, assembly GCA_046706605.1. Taxonomy (GTDB): domain Archaea; phylum Thermoproteota; class Bathyarchaeia; order Bathyarchaeales; family Bathycorpusculaceae; genus Bathycorpusculum. The sequence goes on from JBJKPJ010000186.1 coordinate 1,645, forward strand.
GTAGGATGCTCGGTTGTGTTTGGCGCGTTTAGCTGTGGATATGGGTACGATATACTCGTTTGTGTAGGATAGGTAATCGTTGACTGGAACAGTTCCCGTGTCTGTGGAACCGAGGGCTCCGTCGTAGAGTGCGTACTCGTCGGGGCTGGTTAAACCGATGAACTCGGTTTCCCGTGTAAAGTCAGGAAGCTTTGGTGCTAGGGTCTTGATTAATTCTGCAACAGCTAGAAGGTCTGGAACTGAATCTTTCAACACTTGCCTTAATGCAACAAGCTCTCGCATTGATGGAATTTTAGAAAAGCCGCCTGGTATTAGGCGCTGTGGGTGGGTGGTTCTGCCGCAGAGCAAATGGGACATTACGTTTGCGTGTCGGTGCAGGCGTAGGACGGTTTTTACTTCGTTGGGATTTGATGATGCTAACGGAAAAACTGAGCCTACTCCTAGCAGGTCTGGCAACACCAGAAAGCCCAAGTGGAGAATGTGGCTTTGCAGGTTCTCTGCATGTAACGCTATTTTTCGGAGTTTGAGGTCTTGTTCGCTGATTTTTATGCCCATCGCTGCTTCAGTTGCCTTCAGGGAGGCAAGGGTGTGTCCGATTGAGCAGATCCCGCAGATTCTAGATGTTATGTGATGGAGTTCGGTGTATTGGCGACCTACCACCATGGCTTCAAAGAAGCGTGGTGCTTCAGGGATTGCCCACTCACATTTTTCGATTACTCCATCTTTAACGTTTACATGTATGTTGCCGTGTCCTTCAACACGAGTAACATAGTGGACGTTGATGTCTAAGTTTTTGTTTGTCATTTTCGTCTCTCCTGCCAACCATAATATAACCTAAACTTGCTGATGGCATCATCCACCGTCAAGCCGTTTTTGATTAAAACTTCTTTTTCACTGTTCTCGTTGGGGTTATCAATCAAGCCGCGACATCCCCAGCAAATTGTGCCTTCGTTAACGCAACACGAGTTGCAGCCTGCTCTGGTGACGGGACCAACGCAGACTTGTCCTCGCTCAAAAGCGCAGACGTTTTCGTTCTTTTTACATTCAACACATACAGGATAGTTGGGAATTTCGGGTTTTTTGCCCAATAAAAGCGATTTGACTACGCTTAGGAACTCTTCTTTAGTCATTGGGCATCCGTGTACGTAGGCGTCAACGGGGATGACTGCGTCGATTGGCCGAGCACTATATGTGTCAAAGAGTTTGGCGTTTTCTCCGTAAACGGTTTTCTTTACGTCATCAATGTCTTTGTAGTTTTTAAGGGAATTTATGCCGCCGATGGTTGCGCATGAGCCTATGGCGACTACGATTTTTGCGTTTTTGCGAATTTGTTTTAGTCTGTCTTCGTCTTGCAGCCGTGTGCATGAGCCTTCGATGAATGCGATGTCGTAGTTGTCGCTGTGTTCTTTCATGACTTCTCTGAAGCTCACCACTTCAACTTGGCTTAGCAGGGCAAGTATGTCTTCTTCAAGGTTTGCGATTTGCAGTTGGTCTCCTTCGCATCCTGCAAAATCAAAAAATGCTACTTTAGGTTTCATTTTAAAGCGCCTCCGGGACTCCTTTTATTTTTGAATAATTAAACACTGGGCCGTCTTTGCAGACGTAAATCTGGTTGATCTGACAGTGACCGCATTTGCCAACGCCGCATTTCATTCTGCGTTCAAGCGACATTATTATGTGGTCGTCGGCTACGTTGCGTTTCTTTAGGTCAGCAATTACGAACTTGTACATGATTGGCGGACCACAAATGACAGCGTAGGTTTTCTCTGGGTCAAAGCTTACTTGTGGAATCAGGGTTGTAATTACACCAACATTATTTGTCCAAGTTTCAGTTTCAGGGCATCGGTCAACGGTGGGCAAAAAGTCTACATCGTTTCGGCTTGCAAGCGCAACCAGCTCGTCGCCAAAGAGCAACTCTTTTGGTTCTTTGCAGCCATAGAGCAAGGTTACTTTGCCATAGTCGCTTCGGTTGTCTAAAACATAGTTGAATAGTGATCGCAGAGGTGCCAATCCAAGTCCACCTGCCACGAAAAGCAAATCTTTGCCTTTTAGGAATTCTGCGTCAAAGCCGTTGCCAAATGGTCCTCTGACTCCAACTTTGTCGCCTACATTTAAGGCGTGTATTCCTGTTGTTACGTTGCCAAGTCGGCGGACGCAGAGTTCAAAACTTCCTTTTTTGGTCGGCGGTGATGATACTGATATTGGTGCTTCACCGATTCCGAAAACAGAAATCTCTACGAATTGTCCTGGTTTGTGACCAAGTTCTGTGCCGTCATCTAGTTTGATTTCAAAGAGCGTTTCCATTGCAGTCATAGGCTGCTTTTTCACCACGGTTGCTAAGCGTGGAACAAAATCAATGTTGCCTTCTGTTTCGATTTTAACGTCTGGGGCTTGAGCTGGTCCAACAAGCATGCCAGTGCTTTGGCTTTCATGGTACATGTCGTTGAATAGGTTAACTGGGTTTGCGATGTCAGGTAGGCAGTTTGAACTGCATCTTCCACAACCAACGCAACTGATGAATCCGAAGCGGTCATAGAGATATTTGCCTTTTTTGAAGTAGCGGTGGCGGTACCTGGTTGGGCGGGTGGCACGGAAGTTTTCTCCTGAAGCAATTTTAGCGAAGTCCTCCAGCAAGCAGCCGTCCCACGTTCTTATTCGCTCCCCTTGTTCCAGAGATAAGTCTGGGTTGTCTTTGACATCAAAGCAGTAGCAGGTTGGGCAAACAAGCACACATGAACCGCAAGCTAAACATTTCTCCGCATGCTTCTCCCAGAATGCGCTTTGGCCATAGAACTTGCTTAGCAACTCTGGGATAAGTTCAGCTTGGAAGTCCAGTTTCTGCTTGGGCATCGCCATGACTTCACGTTTTTTCTGTCCTACCATCTGGATGTCTCTGGCAAGAGCGTTAGTTACGTTTTTAGCGTATTTTTCAAGCAGTTCCTCACCTTTCTGTGAACCGATGTTGATGGCATAGCGGTTTCCAAGGTCAGTTAACATGAGGTCGTAACCGTAATCCACGGTGTCGGCACCCATGTATGACGAGAAATTGTATTTTGACATTTTTTGTATGTTTACACCGATGATGATGGAGGCTTTTCGTTTTTCAAAATAAAGCGGGTCAGACTTGGTTTCGCTAAAGATTTCGTCCATGTGTAGCAAAGCAACGATGTCGTAGGGGTGGACGCCGACGATGACCATGGGTTTTGCTTCGGCGCTTGTAGCTGAGAAACTTTTGCCGACATTGTAGGTTACTAACGTTTCACGTTGGGGGAAGAAGTATTTTTTTGGCGGCAACAGCGTGACATCGTAGTCTAATCGTAATTCACTGGCATCTTCGAGGGGACCAAAAGCGAACTTGTCATTTTTGGCTTTGACTCCGATTATATTCCAGGTTTCGTCCTTAATCAGGGTACTGATAAAATCGGTAAAGTCTTCTTTTGATATAACTCTCACTTTTACACTCCCTTTATATGATCAATGGAAGCAATTTATTTTGCTTATAATATTAACACGCAAAATTTAATGCTTTCTGAAAATAATAGCCAAAAAAACCCTGAATTTCTGAGGTTTTTCTTCTTTGAGCGGCACTAAAAGTGACATTGGCAAGTTTGGATAGTTTTAAATTTCTAAACAGATAGTCATTAATGGATGGTAAATTATGAGTAAATCTGCATTGCCATCATTTCTCATTTTGCTGGTTTGCAGTTTATTTATCGCAGTCCCCATCTGCACCGCCTCAGATGAAGCCTTAACTATCCACCCCATGGACCCGGTTGCCCTGTCAACCCCAACGCCTGAGCCTGAGATAACAGACACACCTACACCTCTACCAACCCTGACCCCAACCCCCAAAGTTGTTCCGGGCTCCCCCTTAGTGTTTGGTAATCAGTTCTTGACAGAAATGATCTCTCAGTTTGACATAACAGCGATAGCTGAGCTGGTGCTTGTCTTTTTGGGTGTTGTTTGGGTGATTGTTATTCTGGTTTATGTAGACCGTGCATTTGCCCATAAAGACGTCAAAAAGCAGGGAAAATCTGCTTGAAGCTCAAAAATGGGGAATTTGTTTGAGTTTGTTTAGATAAATCTTGTTTTTCTGCTTGTTTGCATGTTTGTTCACAATTTTTATGAACAAATCTCAACCACCCTTATATCGCTGCTGAACTATTGTTATCAAACAGTGATAGAAATGGAAAAAACCATATCTCACCCAACAAAAGAAGACCTCACAGAGGAAATCATCTTCTTTCCCCACGTGTAGTGAACAAAAATGATTGAACAAACCAGTATAACCCTACTCATGCTGTTTACAGCAATTCTTACCGCAGGGTTTGCCTACTACCACGCCAAATACCGAAATTTCCTAAAACGCAATCCCTAACAATTTGCAGGTTTCAAAATGTCTATGCTTAAAAAGCAGAATTAACCTCGCTTTATAGAAAAGAAAAAGTTGAGCTTGAAAAAAGGCCCTAAAGGGACGCTTATTCTCGGCACTGCCGCAGGTTTCGAAGTTCTTCGATGGTTTTGTTTAAAACTGCCTTGTCAGTTATGGATTCAACAGTGTTTACAGGCAGGCAAACAACAACTTTGCCAAGGAAGGGATGTTTAAAGCCGAGTTTTCTTGTTGCTTCCTCTGATAACTGGATAAACAGATTGATTATTTGCCAGTTACTCATGTCGAGTTCAGCGCTATGCACCTCTCCAAGTAAAAAGTTGTCGGAAGTGTATGCGGGTTTCCAGAACAATTTTGTGATTTCAACCATAAAGGGAACCTTCAGTAGTAGTTACTGACCGCAACCTTATATCTGTTTTTTGGAGCAGAATGGAATTGTTTTTACCCTCCAAGCCGAATAGTATAGTGGTGTGTTTTTGTCTTCTTCTCAACCTCAACCCAAACTCAAAAACCTAACCC
>JBJKPJ010000187.1:0-2362 GCA_046706605.1 Bathyarchaeia archaeon
TTTCTAGTCTCCGTCGAACCGCAGGGTTGCGGTCGCACAGTTTTTTAAGCGCTAACTCAAAGGTCTCCTCAGCCAAAACCTCTTGTTTCACAAAAACTCCTGTCCTGCCCACTGAATCCCGCCTTAAAAGCGCGTGAACCCTGTCTAGCACCGTTTCCGCTGAAACCTTCAATACCTTAGCGGCAAACTCTTCTCTGCCAACTATGCTGCTTTCTACATGGCCTTGCTGGGTGGGTTCAATGAGCATAAGTCGCTTATCCACACCTGCGACCCGCGCCTTCGTTGCAAGTTGGGTAAGGTTAATTTCTCCACCGAAACGGTAGAACTCGCATTCCACACGCCGCATCGCCATCAACGGAAACGTCACCGTCGTGGTTTCGTCGATTTCTATATGAGCTTTCATGGCGTAGTTTGGGGTTGCCTGCACGATCCACCGGGAATTTGCCGAAATCTGGGCGTTTTCCAAGGCAGTTTCCACCCGAAAGCTGCTTTGCACCTCAGGAATAAACACATCTACATCACTGCCCACTTTCACGTCGCCACGTGCCACGCTGCCATGCACCAAACATGGCAAATGTGCTTTCTCCAGCGCCAACATCATTGCTTGAGCTTTGCTTCGAAGCTGCCACAGGTGTATCCAATGCTTGGTTGTATAGATGATTTCTCTTGATTGAGCATGATTTGCGGGTTTGATCGCCATTTGCTGTCAGCTATTTTTAGATTTGTTGCGGCATCGTTTATTTACTTTAATAATTCACTAATACTGGAAAACCATGGATCAAACCCAATGCAGCTGCTGCCAAAAACGTCCAGCCTTCTTCTATCGCCCATACTCAGGCGTATAACTCTGCAAACGCTGTGTTACGCAGTCCATAGAAGCCAAAGTCCGAGCCACACTCACACGTTACCACATGCTAAAATTTGATGACCATCTGGCGATTGCGGTTTCAGGCGGCAAAGACAGCCTAAGCCTGTTACACATAATGGTTAAAATCCAAAAACATCGCCCCAAAACCACCCTGACCGCCGTCACAGTGGACGAAGGCATCAAAGGCTACCGTGACGAAGCGCTGGAAATTGCCGCGAACAACTGTCTAAAACTTGGCGTGCCCCATCATGTGGTTTCATTTAAGCAGCTTTATGGGTTTAGCTTAGACGAGATAATTCAAAACGCGCGGGAAAAAGGGCAAACACAACTAACCGCTTGCGCCTACTGTGGTGTCATGCGACGAAAAGCCATCAATATAGGTGCAAAGCAGGTGGGCGCAACCAAAATTGCCACAGCCCACACCTTGGACGATGAGGCGCAAACTATTCTTATGAATTTTCTGCGCGGCGACCTTCAGCGATTAGCCAAAGAAAAGCCTGTTTCTTCAAAAATGGAGCCGATGTTTGTGCAGAAAATTAAGCCCTTCTGCGAAATTCCCGAAAAAGAAAGCGCGCTTTATGCTTACATCAAAAAAATCCGTTTTCAAGGCACACCCTGCCCATACGCTACAGAAGCCCTGCGTAACGATATCCGCGGAATGCTCAACTTTATGGAGCAAAAACACACTGGAACCAAATTTACTGTCTTCCGCACTATGGAGCGACTGCGTCCAGCGCTCGAAGAAACCGTAAAAAAAGAAGATTTCCACGTCTGCATTGAATGCGGTGAACCATCCTCGGGGGAACTGTGCAAAACCTGTGAGTTGCTAAGGCATATTCGATGATTTTTTGCCAAATCCATATGGATTTTTGAGTTTCTGCAACATCGCTTGGGCCTGTACTGCGTTGTCGGCCGCCGCAATCTTCTGCGACTTTTGTAGGTTTATGCGTGTGTTACAGTAGGGGCAAAGTTTTGTTTTCTGGGTTTTGGAAACCAGCATTAGTCCAGCACATTTGGGGCATTTTACAATAATTGTGGCTGCCATTTTGGGGTTGCTTCCGAAAACCTTTTCATCACACAGGTTCATAACAGTTTGGATAGGAAGAGCAAACAAGAATGAACATCAACGGGGAGCAGCCAAACGTAAGGTCGCATTTGATGGATTTAGCGGTTTCTTACTTCAAAAAAGAAGGCTACAAAATCAACGCGGAAAACGTTGTAGTTGAGGGCAAACACAGTGGAGTGAGTCGCCATTTTGATTTGATTGTGCAGAAGGGACGCTACGAACAAGGCGTTTGGGTTAGGGACTGGAACCGCACAATCGGCGTTAACGTCATTATAAACCTTGACACAGCATCTGAAGACGTGGAACTCTACAGCCCAATCATGATTGGGGAAAAATTCAGCGACCACGCAAAAAGCTACAGCAACCGCAGAAAAATCACTTTGCTAACCAAACAGAAAATAGGCAGCTTCCGTTAAACAGGTTTTAGA
>JBJKPJ010000188.1:0-8140 GCA_046706605.1 Bathyarchaeia archaeon
ATTTAAGTTTTTCCATAAACATATAAATTGAAAGTTCAAGTGTCAAGTTTTCGAGCAGAAACCTTCTTAAATAAGAAGTGTGGATAAAACTGTGCCTTAAAAGGGTGAGGCTAATATGTCAAAACCATTCTATGTGAAATATGAAGTCCCAAGAGAAATCGTAGATGCAGCCTATGAAGCCCTAACGATTGCTTCAAAATCAGGATCAGTTAGGAAAGGAACAAACGAAGCTACAAAAGCAGTAGAACGCTCACAAGCAAAACTTGTCGTAATCGCTGAAGACGTTGACCCCCCAGAAGTCATCGCACACCTCCCACTTCTCTGTGACGAAAGAAAAATCCCATACGTCTTTGTACCAAGCAAAGAGCAACTCGGCAAATCCATCGGCATCGACGTTCCATGTGCAGCAGCCTGCATCATAAGAGAAGGAGAAGCAGTAGGTCTTCTCAAAGAAATTGTTACACGAATTGACCAGGTTAGAAGAGGAACTCAGTAATGAGTAAAGAAGCAGCTGACGAACTAATTCCCGCGGAAGTCATCCAAGTCATAGGCCGCACAGGCGTAACAGGCGAAATCACACAAGTCCGTGTCCGCATCATGGAAGGCAAAGATAAAGGCAGAATCATCACACGAAACGTTAAAGGACCAGTAAGGGCACAAGATATTCTGATGCTGCGAGAAACCGAGAGAGAAGCAAAGAAAATCACAAGATAAAAGAGGTAATTGTCATGCCAAAACCGAGAAAATGTTCGTTCTGTGGTGCTGATTTCCCAGCTGGCACAGGCATGATGTACGTTAAAAACGACGGCTCAATACTGTGGTTTGATTCCAGCAAATGCAAGAAAAGCAGCCTGTCATTCAAACGTGACGCACGTAAACTAAAGTGGACTAAATACTTCGGTAAAGAAGAGAAAGGCAAAGGGTAAAACCCACCACCCCTATTTTCTATGATTTCCTAAACCAACTTTTGTTTTTTAGTATTAGAAGAAGACTGAGAAACCTTAATCATCAGCTTCCGCAGGTGCTGTGGGCTACTGTTTTTTTGAATTTGGATTGCGCATTGTGTTACAGGCTGATTATGGAAACTTCAGCGAGCAGATGCTAATCGACGCCGGTTGTTACAAACTCACAAGCGAAAAGACGGAGTTTTTTGATACCGCATTTTAACTGAAACCTTATCTTCTAGCACAGTCAGCTAAAAGTAAGGTGAATATTTGCCGCTTCTATACGCAAGAAAACAAGTCTTCCAATGGCTAAAAGAAGGCAAAAAAACAATCGATATCCGCAAAGGCAACCCATGGCAGGGCAAGGTTGCGACTTTTCAATGTGGACCTTACGTTTTGCGTTTTAAAATTGTGAAAGCTGAATCTGGGCGGCTTTGGGAGGTTTTGCGCGAGGATAATTTTAGAATGGTTATTCCGTCGGCTATTGTGCTTGAGGATGCAGTTGGTTATTTGAGAGGGATTTATGTGGGTTATGAGGGTGTTTTTACAGCGTATTATGTTGCTCCGCTATAATAGTTGAGCATACGGAAACAGTATTTTAGATATGCTTATCAGGCATTTAAATATCAATTTATGCGTTTTTCGTAAAATAAATCCTATAAGCGTAACACTTATATTCCACTAAGCAAATCACCTAACCTCAGAGGAAACAAAAAATGATAACATTCAGCGGTTGCTACACAGCCCTAATAACCCCCATGACCCGTAATCACCAAGTCGATTACCAAGGATTACAACAAATAGTAGACTTCCAAGTCAAAAACGGAGTCAAAGGAATCCTAGCCGTAGGAACAACAGGCGAAAGCCCAACCCTAGACTGGAACGAACACAGCAAAGTCATCGAAAAAGTCCACGAATATTCACCCAAACGGTGCATAACCATAGCCGGCACAGGCAGCAACTCAACCCAAGAAGCCATCGAAGGAACGGCACATGCCCAAAACGCAGGCATAAACACAGTCCTGCTAGTTGACCCATATTACAACGGACCAAGCTCACTGGAAATCCGACGCGAATATATCGAACCCATCGCTCAGCAGTTTCCAGAAGTCCAAGTCATCCCCTACGTTATCCCGGGCAGAACAGGAACCCAACTCTACCCACAAGACCTCGCCCTGCTTCACGGGCAGTACGCCAATGTTAGGTGTGTAAAGGAAGCAACAGGAGACGCCAAAAACATGGAGTTAACCAGAAAACTTTGCGGAAAAGACTTTGACATCCTATCAGGCGACGACGACAAGACATACACCATGATGATTGCGCCAGACATTTCAGCCTCAGGCGTCATATCTGTGGTTTCAAACGTGGCGCCAAAAACGGTGGCAGACATGGTTCACTACGTGCTGGACGGCAACGAAGAAGCAGCAAGCGTAATTGCCCAAGCCCTCCAACCACTATTTAACATCGTAACCGTGAAAACTCACGAGCAAACACCCTACGGTCCCGTTCCATGCAAAGCCCGCAACCCTGTTGCATATAAAACACTAATGAACATACTAGGGATGCCCTCAGGACCCTGCAAGCAACCACTGGGAAAAATGACCCACAACGGCATAAACGTGGTGTTAGCAGAGGCGCAAAAAGTCTACGAAACTAACCCACAAATCCTAAAGCCAATTGCCGACTACTTCGATGTAGACCTCCAAGAACGCCTGTACAATGAAAAGTACCTTGAGGGACTCTACTATGCCTAATATGCCAACAATAGATGAGTCTAAGCACAAGTTGTGTGTTGCCGGCGCTGGAGGCAGAATGGGTGCCCTAATAATACAGGAAGCAAGAGCCAAAGGGATAGCTACCGTTGCAGCGATAGAGACCATTAACCATCCACAGTTGGGTCAAACCCTGTCGGAAATGGGCATTTCCGATCAGCCTACCCGGCTAGTTGGAGCTGACAAACTCTCTGAAGCCATAAAAGACGCCGACATTTTTGTATCTTTTACAGCACCTGCCGCCGACATGATTAACATTCCAGTAGCTGTTAGCGCCGGGAAAAAAATAATCTTAGGGACCACTGGCTTTACGACTGAACAGAACCACCAACTAGTAGCAGCTATGTCAGGCAAAGTCTCGGCCGTGTTCTCACCCAACTTCAGTGTGGGCGTCAACATACTCTTCAAACTCGCCGAAGCACTCAATGCGTTTCCACCAGACTTCGATTTTAGCTTAAGCGAAATCCATCATACCGGCAAAAAAGATGCCCCAAGCGGCACCGCAAAAAAACTTGAACAAATCCTTTCGGTAGCCCGCGGCTACACCAAAACCGTTTACAGCAGAGAAGGCATAAGCCCAAGGCAACCTGGCGAATTGGAGTCGTTTGCAATCAGAGCAGGCGGTATTCCAGGAATCCACAATATACTGGTGGCAGGCCCCTATGAGATGTTACGGTTGGAGCACACTGCGTTTTCGCGGAGCGTGTTTGCACAGGGCGCAGTGCTTGCGGCAGATTGGCTGAGCAGGCAAAATGAGCCTAAAGTTTACAGCATGGCTGATGTTTTGGGCTTAACTTAACCTAATAAGGCACCATTAACTTTTTTATCAAGGAAAAACACAGAGAAAATGAAAAGGAAGAAAAACATGCCAAATAAGCGTAAAGTAGCCATCTTAGGCGCCACCGGAGCCGTTGGACAACGGTACATCCAGTTACTTCAAGGTCATCCCTGGCTCAAAATCGAGGTACTTGCCGCATCGGAACGGTCAGCAGGTAAAAAATACAAAGACGCCTGCAGCTGGCTTATGGAATCCGAACTGCCCAAAGAAATCGCGGAGATGGCCGTAGTTAACGCAGACGTAGCATCAGTTGAAAAGGCAGGCAACGTTGACTTGGTTTTTTCATCCATGCCTGGCGATTTGGCGGGACCAGTTGAATCCGAATTTGCCGCCCTATATCCCGTATTTAGTAAGGCAAGCGCGCACCGTATGGAAAAAGATGTGCCCCTCATCATTCCAGAAGTAAACCCTGACCATGCTGAGTTGGTTAAAGTTCAGCAGCAACTTCGCGGTTGGAAGGGCTTCATATCCACTGACCCCAACTGCAGTACTATCCAGATGGCAATCTCTTTAAAGCCACTTATGCAGTTTGGTCTGCGGCAAGTTGTAGTTAACACCATGCAGGCTCTAAGCGGGGCAGGTTACCCCGGCGTAGCGTCCTTGGACATTATTGATAATGTGGTGCCGTTCATTTCAGGTGAAGAAGACAAGATGGAAACGGAGGCACTAAAAATCCTTGGCACTTACAGCCGAGGCGCAATCCAGCATGCAGATTTCAAAATTAGCGCTAGCTGCAACCGAGTCAACGTTAAAGACGGACATTTAGAATCAATCTTCGTCAAGCTTGACCAAGAGCCCTCAATTGAGCAACTAGTTGCGGCGTTTGAAGATTTCAAGGGCGCCCCACAACTGCTCAAGCTGCCCTCTGCGCCAGCCAACCCAATTATTGTCCGCAGCGAAAAGAACCGCCCTCAACCCCGCTACGATAGAAACGCAGGCAATGGACAAAGCATAGTGATAGGCAGAATCCGTAAAGATCCCATCATGAGCTTCAAATATATGTGTCTGGGTCACAATACGGTTCGGGGCGCAGCAGGCGGAGGCATCCTGAGCGCAGAGTTGTATGTGGTTAACGGTTTGGCATAAGGCAACCAAAAAACTGGTGTATGGTGTCGTGGCATGGTTAAGAAAAAGCTTCGTGAACCCTTAGAAGAACGCAAAGGTATCCTCTTCTTTGATGGCTTCTCAGCCAAAGAGTTGGCAGAAAAATACGATACGCCACTTTATGTGCTAAGCGAGAAGCGGATAAGAGACAACTACAACCGCCTCCAAGACGCCTTAATCAACACTTACAAGCATGTTCGCATCTACTACGCAGCAAAAGCCAACACCAACCTCACCGTCCTAAGGATTCTGCAGTCTGAAGGCTCATACCTTGACGCGGTTAGCCCAGGCGAGGTTTTTATGGGTTTGAGCAGCGGCTTTACACCTGACCGCATCCTATTTACTGGAACCAGCGTAAGAAACGACGAACTCAAGTTCCTTGCAGACGCAAACATCACCATAAACGTGGATTCCCAATCTGAGCTGGATCGGTTGCTAAAAATCGCTGTACCACCCATTCTATCTGTCCGCGTTAACCCTGAAGTTGGAGCAGGACACCACAGTCACTGCATAACAGCAGGCGCGGAATCCAAGTTTGGGCTCTGGGAAGAAGAAACCATTCAAGCTTACGCGATTGCCAGCAGAGCCCGTGTGGAACGCTTCGGAATCCACATGCATATAGGTTCAGGCATCCTTGACTTGGAACCCTACGCGCAGGCGGTTGAGAAGCTTCTTTCAATAGCCAAGCGCGTGCATGACGAAGTTGGAATAAGTTTTGAGTTTATTGACATCGGTGGCGGCTTAGGAGTTCCATACAAGCCCGAAGACAAAGATATAGACTTATCAGAGTTTGCCAGCAAAGTCGTCACGCCATTCAAAGAAAAAATCAAGGATTACGGATTGGGTAAGCCGTTTCTGTGTATGGAACCAGGCAGGTACCTAGTTTGCGACGCAGGTATCCTGCTAACCAGAGTCAATACGGTTAAGCAGACACCTCAAAAGAAGTTTGTCGGCGTAGACGCAGGCTTTAACACCCTTCTGCGCCCAACAATGTACGGCTCCTATCACCCGATTTTGGTTGCCAACAAACTCTCCCAACCCGACAAGGAAATTTACGATGTTGTTGGTCCAATTTGCGAGACAGGTGACGCCATAGCCAAAGACCGAACCTTGCCCACAGTTGAAGAAAGCGACCTGCTGGCAGTCTTAAACGCGGGTGCCTATGGGTTCAGCATGAGTTCCCAGTACAATTCGCGCCCCCGAGCCGCCGAAGTTATGATACGGCAAGGCAAGGATGTGCTGGTGCGAAAACGTGAAGAACTAGGCGACCTGATGTCTAGTCAACGGATAGCAGAGTGAGCCTTATGCAATTTTGGAAAATGCACGGCTTAGGCAACGACTACGTGGTAATTGATAACCGAGACCAAAAAATCAGCAACAAAACCGCTCCCGCCTTAGCCCAAAAGCTCTGTGAAAGACGCTTCAGTGTTGGTGCAGACGGCTTGCTCTTGGTTTGCGCATCCAAAGTTGCCGACATTAAGATGCGGATTTTCAACGCCGACGGCAGCGAGGCTGAAATGTGCGGCAACGGAATCCGCTGCTTTGCTAAATACTGCTACGAAAACAGCATTGCAAAAAAAACCCAGTTCGCAGTTGAAACGCTGGCAGGCGTAAAGCAAGTCTGGCTGAAAGTTGATGGTGCCAACGTGAAGGCGGTTAAGGTTGATATGGGTGCACCCAACTGGGAACGCTCATCGTTTCCGATGCTCGGGGAAGGCACAGCCATTAATGTAAACCTTGGAGCGGATGGAGAAACCTACAGTGTAACATGCCTTTCGATGGGTAACCCTCACTGCGTCATATTAGTGGACAACATAGATAACTTCCCAGTGGATCATGCCGGACCAGCCATTGAGACCCACAAAATGTTCCCCAAAAGAACTAACGTCGGATTTGTCCAAGTGGTGGGCAAAGACGAGCTTAAAGTTCGGGTGTGGGAACGGGGCTGCGGAGAGACCCTAGCTTGCGGGACAGGAACCTGCGCGGCTGTGGCAGTTGCCAACAGGCTTGGATTAGTGGGCAACAAGGTCGTGGTTCATGTTCTTGGCGGTGACCTGCAAGTGGAAATGGATAAAAACATATTTTTAAGCGGAGCCGCCGAAAAAATATTTGAAGGGACACTTTTTGAGGAGACATAAAATTTGACCTTTGAGTTTGCAGACCGAATAACCCGACTACCACCCTACCTATTTGCTGAACTAGAAAAACTTATGCGAGAAAAGAAATGTTGTGGCATAGATTTGATTTCGCTAAGCATCGGTGACCCTGACCTTCCGCCGCCAGCCTTCATAATCGATGCCCTCAAAGAAGAAGCCGCTAACCTCAAAAACCACAATTACTCATTTAGTCAAGGCGAACCAAGCTTTCGAGAAGCAGTCACCACATGGTGCAAGAAGCGGTTTGGCGTTGATTTGCAGCAGGACAATGTTATTGCGCTTTTGGGTTCCAAAGAAGGCTTAGCCAACATAGCCCGTGCATTCGTAAACCCAGGCGACAAAGTGCTTGTGCCCGACCCCGCTTACCCCGTTTACGCTAACGGCGGCACAATCCTCTGCGATGGCACCACCGTATCAATGCCGTTGCTGGAAGAAAACGGTTTCAAACCTAATTTTGACAAACTTGACCCACAGGGCGCCAAGATGATGTTTCTTAACTACCCAAACAACCCCACTGCCGCAACTGTGGACAAAAAATTCCTTCAAGAAGCAGTTGACTTTGCTAAAGATAACAACTTAATCTTGTGCTATGACAACGCTTATTCAGAAATCACCTACGACGGTTACCGAGCTCCCAGCATTTTGGAAGCGGAAGGCGCCATGGATGTTGCCATAGAATTTCACTCGCTTTCTAAAACCTTCAACATGACAGGCGATCGCATCGCATTTGCAGTTGGAAACAATCAGTTGATTAGCGGATTAATGAAGATTAAAACCCAAATTGACAGTGGACCACCCGTCTACACCCAAAAAGTTGCCGTAAAAGCCCTCGAATCATACAAAAGCCGCGATCCCCCGGAGTTTCTGCAAAAGAACAACCAAACCCTCCAAGCGCGTCGCGACCTTCTTGTGGATACGCTATGCAAGATAGGCTACAAAGTCGAGCGACCTAAAGCCACCTTCTATGTCTGGGTCAACTGCAAGTGTAAGTCAATGGAGTTTGCCGCTAAGCTGTTGAACGCTGGCGTGGCTATAACGCCTGGGATTGGTTTTGGCACCTACGGCGAAGGCTACACCCGCATAACTTTCACTGCGCCAACCGAGCGGATCTCGGAAGCGTGCCAGAGAATCTCTGGCGCCTTCTAAGTTCATAGTTATTTGCTGGCAAAAAACGGGGTTTATGTCGAGAGGCGTAGAAGTGCCAGAGATTCTTATTTTTTGACATAGATTGTGTTGGTTGGGAACGCCATCTCTATGCCTTCTTGTTCAAAGGCTTCTTTTATGGCAAAGTTGATTTTTTCTTGAGTTTCCAGATATATTCCGTAA
>JBJKPJ010000189.1:0-4850 GCA_046706605.1 Bathyarchaeia archaeon
CATGCAACAACAGCATTCAACGTTGACCCATCCGCACCAACAGCCACACCATCACCAGAACCAGTGCAATCAATGGCTGACTTGTACTTTGTTCCAGCAATTGCAGGCTTGTTTGTAGCCATAGCTGTCGTTGGCTTAGCAATCATTTTGGTTCTAAGAAAACGACCATAAAAACCCAAAAAAAACAACATACTCCCTTCCTTTTTTTGTTTCAACCAAGCAGATATTTGCAGCTTTGATTTGGGATAACGCTTATATCAACTTCATTTCTTGCTGATTTAGGAGATAAGCCAAATTTGCAACAACCAAACACCCAAACGTCAATCTCTAAACCTAAACGGGCAACTTTAGGCTTTGCGCTGTCCCTAATTGGCGCCATCTTGATTTTGGCAAGAGGAATAATCCGCATCGCTTTAGGTGACCTTTTAGTGTTTTCTGGCTCAGACGAAATCCGCCGAAGATTATTAGCAGGGATCGCTCTTAACGTAATAGGCGTAGCCGCAGTGGGCTTTGCAGTGTTGATTTTCGTTGGAGCTTACCTGATTTACGCAGGGAGGACAACTGCAGGCGGGGTAATTGTCATAGTCTTTTCGGCGCTAAGCATTCTTGTGGGCAGCGGTTGGCTAATCGGTTTAATTGTTGGTTTAGTAGGTGGCATACTGGGGATCCTAAAGAAATAGTTTGGAAACCTAAACAGAAAAGTACGAAGAAGATAGGGTAAGACAAACTTACAAGGGCTTTTGAACTCAAGCAGCGTCAGGATGCAGAATTGGTATGTTGGTAGCGATACATTAAAGTAAATAGTTGCAAAGGATGTTTGAGTGTCTAAAGCCCGGTGGTGTAGTGGTCAAGCATAGGGGCCTCTGGAGCCCTTGACGAGAGTTCGAATCTCTCCCGGGCTACCACTCCCAAACTATAATTTATACCGTTGTTAAGGTTGGTTTGCTTTCGTTTCAGGGACCTTCACATGAGTTTGCAATGATTTTTAAAACGTAGGGCTATATCAACTCCAACGTTATTTGGGCGAGCACTAGCCTCATGTTATTTTAATTTTGCATTTTCAGTTATGGCAAATCTTAAAGCGGATATTTGTGTTAGCGCGACGCGCGGAAAATTGCGTGCAAAAGCGCAATCAGTGTACGCAATGATCAGGCAATTGGCTGTTCTACACCTTAGCCATAAATAGTCCTCAGCGTATTCCAAATTGGTGCTCAGAAACGCAAAAGAAAACCATCTTTGCTATCGTCATTATTGCTGAGGTAATGCTGCTTTTGGTTGCACCACTTGCATATTTTGAATTTTTGGCACCAAAGCCTGGAACAAACTTGAGCCAAGAGACTTATCCATTAACCGAGAGCCAAATTAAAGCAGCTTGGCCTAATCTTCCAACTGCCGAGCAAATTGTAAAAAGCGGCGAGTATGGGTTTTATAACACTAACGATTACATTGTCGGTCCAAATTCGACAACTGACAAAATCTACCTTCAGACTCCGCCACACTGGTGGGATAATTCTTCTATTACCCTAGTTATTCAAAATGAAACAGAGACAAACCTACCAACTTACATGGGAAATTATCCCCATGGCCTAATCCCTGTAACCTATCAAATCTACCTGGAACTTAACAGCACCATGTGGATTCAAGTCCCTCAGACCTATCTTGCAAATACCAGCCATCCGCCAATCGCATTATCAGAGACCAACAATGGATTCTTGGGAACGAACATGCCGACAATCTACGGAGTTACAGCAATAACAATTGTTTCAGCGACGGTTGTTTTAGGTGCCTGTTATCTTGTTCTTATGCGTCACAGAACAGTATTGTTAAGTCAAGTTACCCAATATTTAAAACACAAGTTTCAAATAAACCAACTTAACAGTATCCGCCCAAGGCAAATTTTATAAGCAAATGTTCATGTTAGCCTTATTTAGCACGGCAACCCGGGGAAATCATTTTGCCACAGTACGGGCAGTTCGCTGGTTTGTTTTCCATTTTATCGTCACCTTAGACCAAATATGCAAAAAAGGGGGATAGCGCGAGTGGCACCTCTAGGCTGAGAAGGGTGCAATTCCCATCCCCAGAACTAAAATCTAATTATGTCTCATTCTTTTGACTAAAAAAGGGAGTTTTTCGGTATAAATTCAATTGTGGGAACGATAACTCACGGGCTACCAACATAAAATCAGAATCTCTTGTTTATAGCAAAAATGTTCTAAGCACAATTAAAGGTTTTAAAGCAAATTCTTGGCTGGATGTTGGTTTAACTTTTTTATGAACTATGTTGAGGCACTTTCCAGTATTCCCAGTGCGGGTGGCGCGAAAACGAAACGCTGTCCACTTTAATTGCTTGTTAATAATTCAGAAACAACTATTTAGGCACTTTAGAAGAGATAGTTATTAATCGCAATTCAAGTAATTGCCCGCAATAGCTTTTCATCATTGTCTAGAGATAGGTGGTTTGGTTCCAGTAGAAAAGATGTTGATATTTGAATTCAGTTGAAGATGCGGGGTTTTCATAAATAATATCAAGTTTTGAACCGTATTTTGCAAGGGAAAACTGGATTGCATTCCAAATCTGCTGTGAATTGTTATCAGGTTGCCATATGCCCCATATGGTATCATTTTGGGTTCGCATACCCCAGCCATAATTATTTGGCAAAACTAAAGCAACTTGACCTTTCACATTGTTGGTTACTCTGGGATTTTGCACTATATCAGTCCAGAACTTCTGAATTGCTGTGAACTGTTCATCCTGCAGAAGCCCAACCGTATTGCTGCTATTTGGCGCATAATTAAAGACCACCGCATAATCAGCGCCAGCCTCATATGCCTGCTTTAGCTCACCATAAATTTGATTGCCTGTCTGCAGAGACAACGGCGATTGACTGGAGGGCTCAATCATCACGCCCCAACTCTTATTCTGCACGTCAGCTGCACCTCTAATGCAGGCTACAGTTTGGGCATCTGTTTGCCCTCCAAACAACTCTGCAAACACAGTATTGTAGCCGCTCAAGTAGTCAAACCAGTAGAGACCAAAATCTGCAGTAAAAAGCGTAACATCTGACTGATTACCAATCGAAGTCAATGCCGCATGCTCCGTGTTCACAAAATAGTTTGCCGCTTCATCGTAAGTTTGAATTGGATTAGAATCTAAGAGTTGCTGGTAGGGTTCAAATTGAGAAATGTTTCCTTGATCAGTAACATATGTACCATTTTCCCACTGGACTGTGCCATCTGGATAATAGTTTAAGGGACCAACAAATGACGTGCCATTATAGAAAGTGTAGTTAATTGTTCCGTTCGCGTAGTAAGTCAAAAAGGTTGAAGTTGATATCGAGTTGCCTTGACCTGAACTGAAAATTATCAATGTCTCATTCGATGGGGGAGAGACTGTATGAACTGGAAGTGGAGTTGTACTGTTTTTTATGAATATGGTAGTTGAGGTCTGCAAATTGATTACGCCTGAAGGCTCAAAAGAGGTAAAGATATTAGTGACATTTGAACCTTGAAAAAATGTATGGGTTACTCCAATTGTTCCGTCTGCTGCTTTGCTGATGGAGCTGCCCCCATTGTTTGTGCTGTTGCCAGTATTGTAGTCTGCATTTAGGGTCATTATGGACTCAAGCATGTTGCCGCCTGGTTCATCTTGGTAGTACAGTCCCAAGAAATGGTTGCCCCAACGGGAATAAGCAATGTTAAGCAGAGACACACAAGTATCAGGGCTGCCACTTTTACCATAGTAAAATATTATATTTAGCCCTGCGTTAACAGCGTAATCGCCGATCTGCTCTGTAGCGGTTATGTTCTGCATCAGTGGACCTGACTGCAAAACAAACAGGTTAGTATAATTCTTGACGTTATCAATCAGTTGCTCCGCTTCTGTTACTGAACCGCCGCAGAAGTTGACTCCCACATAAAATGGCTTTTTAGGGGCAACATCAGTGGAAGAAGGCAGGTAATTTTCTACAACAGTAAACGCTGACAATACAACGAGTGTTATTACCACAACTGATAAAGCTACTATCAAGCGTTTTTTCAGCTTCATCACCACCATTTAGTAACTGTAACCAGTTGCAAGCAGATAATTAATTCCATACCTTAAAGCATAACGCTTCTTAGCTCATATAGGTGCTTTTATGTTCCTCTTTGGATAATTTCCTGAGCATACTTTCTTGTTTAGGAGCCAAATGTTGAATATACACAAACGCCATACCAGTATCCGAGAGAACGTTTTTGAACAATTCAGTAATAGCCTCAACTCCACCTGCCCAGCAACATTGTGCTCAACAAAATTTACGATTTAGAGTTAAAACGAGAAAAAGAAGACAAAGCCCACAGCAGAAGATTGTCTTCTTCTTTCCAAATGCATACAAAAACATTGTGCTTAAAATAGGCAATTTTATCTTTTCCTTCTTTAACCCCGTACTATTTGGGTTTACCCACCACCTTTTTGCCCTTCAAGCAGTTGTGGCAAATAGGAAACAGCCGCACGTTCTCCACCAAATCCTTGATGAAGTTTTTGAAATCTACTAAAAGAATGTTGAGTTGGCCGTGTCTTAGGATCGCCCATGAAGCAGTTAAAGTCTTCCGCTAACCCAAACCTTCACAGTCTCATAACAAAAGATCAAAACAAACACCAAAGTAACCGACGTATAGAAGAAGAAATCACGGTTTAACGGTATTGGTCTGAGTAATAAAAGTTCAATTAGTAAAATCACAACCCCAAAAACTGTGTAAAAGAGGTATCGTGGAACCAGATAACGGCTAACTTTAATGAAATTCTCCAAAACAACCCTATCCACAACATAATTGCCAAGTGACCTTTTAAGCAGACCAGCATCCTCCAACTT
>JBJKPJ010000190.1:0-2517 GCA_046706605.1 Bathyarchaeia archaeon
CCATATAAACTATTCAAAATAACCAAATAAAAGTTATCTCTCAACAGGATTAAGAGTCGCTTTTCAATAAATTAGACCGATTGTTTCCATATAAACTCGGATATTTTCCTCTGTGCCTTTGGAAAAAATTTAAGACCGTATCTGAAATATAGCTACTAGAAAACAATGTCCTGTGTAATAGCCATTTTCCCCATCTCCGGTAAAGTATCAGATGCTCTTTTTTGTAATGAAAAGAATGTTTTCCCCAAGTTTACACATTTTCGGCGAATTCAGCCTAATTCTAAAATCGTTTTTTATCAAACTAGAAAAAAACAGCTTGTGGGAGAGGCAACAGTTGAAGCAGTGGTTGTATGCAATCCAAAGACCGCTTGGGCAGAATACGGTAAAAAAATGTGCTACGATGAACATGATTTTAAACGCGATTTCCTTTCATTGCCACCACAAAGAGGCAGGTGGGCTAAATGGACACTGAATGTCTATTTGTTGAAAGACATACGAAAAATTAGTACAACTAATGAGTGGCGAAATGATTATTCCATTAATCTCTATCCTGCTGGTTGCTATATAACTCCCGAAGAATACAAGAAAATTAAGATCTGTTGATTCATTAAGTGACTAGGCGAGTCTCTCAATAACCTGATCTAGAAAGACAAGTTCTGGAGCTATTTGTGCATTTCAAATATCCCTTAATTATAGAAACGCTAAAACCTACGTTTTCCATCTGCAAATCTGATTCTGGTCACATCGTTTGCAGGATTCGCCAGGGGTAGGCTTAAACTTTCGTTTAGTTATTTGTTCTACGACTTTTTGTGCATTTTGTTTAGCTGTAGTGAGGCTTGGGTCTGAGACATCGACGGATCTTACGTTTGCCTCGTCGAGATATGCTACTGAACCGCTTGAAACGGGTCTGCCCATGGTTTTTAGGCCTGTTGTGTATAGCTGGATTTGGGTTGAGACTTCTTCTAATGTTCGGGCTTCTTCTGAACTTTTGTAGTCTCTGACTTCTAGTTCGCCACCGTTCTTGAGGATAACATCTACTTTGCCCATTATGGTTGCGCTTGTGACGCCCTCATCGTTTATTGGAAATTCGATGCGGTACTCAACTTCTTCTATGCGTTTTAGGTCGTCTCCATATTTTTGGGAGAAGCTAACAAGCCGTTTCTTTGCACTATTTTTGAAATTATCAAGTACGATGCCGCCGACAAATGGCATGTGGAAGTCTTCTTCAACGCTTGTGGCAACTGCGCTGACTGGGCTGTAACCTTCTTGGACAAGCTCACCAGCTCTCTTAAGACAGTAGTGCATGGCATTTCCATATCCAATTGCTGGGTCAAGCTGCGGCTGATAGCCCCAAAGCTCCCTTAAAAGATACATGTGCGGACAGATGCCGAAGGTGACGATTTCGCCTGCGGAATATGTTTGAATCTCATCTGAGGCGGTGCCCGGATGCAAAACAATAGGCGGAATCGCTTCTCCATCATTGATTGGTACGGAATAAGCCAAATCCAATGCATCTATAAAGTCGCTAGGGGAGCAGCTTTTGTTTATTTTTGAGAAATAGCTAACGATCAAAGCGTCTTTAGCTCTTGTAATTGCTACGTAGAAAAGCCTGCGCTCATCATCAATGTCACTCTCGAATCTGGCAACCTCAAACATGTTTCTGGGAACGTCGCACCAATCTTGTGGACGCCCAACCATACGGGAGGGGAAGCGAGTGTTTACTGTGGCAAAAAGGAAAACTGTTGGCCACTCTAACCCTTTGGCTTGGTGAACAGTCATAACCTGGACTGCATCGACTCCTCTGATGTCGTCTGATGGTTGCTCCTCGTAGGCGGAAATGGCGTAGCTGCTCATGAACCAGCACAAATCTTTGAGGTCCCGTTTCCACCTTGGGCTGTGGCCGCCAATTCGGTTAGCGGACTCAAAATCAGTTAAGAGATTGTTGAACCTACCTAGGTTCGCCATTATAGCTGCATCATTTCGAACGACGTAATCTAAACTCTGAAAACCTAAAGCATTCAAAACATCATAGTAGATTTTAGTGAAATTACTGTAGGATGATTTCGCTGAGTTCAAATCATCTTTGATTTCTCTTAACAGTTTCTCAGCGGTTTTCGGGTAACTACGACCATGCGCTGTATTCCAGTAAACAAGTGCTGATATCAATAGCTCATCACCGGTGATTTTTTCACCCCACTTATACGGGTCTTGGGTCCAAAAGCCATCCTCTGAGAACCAAGCAAATATTCGCCCCAAAGCTTGAGCTTCATCTCTTTTGAAGAGACCCACCTTACCACCTACGATATAGGGGATGCGTCTGTCTTTGAATACATCAATCAGTGGACCTGCAGATGTGCTAACGCTTCGAGTGAGAATGCCAAAATCTGAGAACTTTAAATCTTCATTGTCTTTCATGAGTGCTTGAATTTGATCGACAATCCACACAGCCTCTTTTTCTGGTGTCTCATTGCGTGCTATGGCAACAAAACCATCTTCAGACCGAGTGGGGTCCATATG
>JBJKPJ010000191.1:0-5789 GCA_046706605.1 Bathyarchaeia archaeon
AAAATAAAAGATGAAGGACCTGTTTGATATGATACTAGTATATTTTACTTTACCTTCTGTAGTGGTCGCTTGCTCCGTCAACTGGTTTGTATTCATAAAACGGAGTGTTAGCAACGCTATAATCCGCAAAGATACAAGAATAATACTGATGTATAGAAGTGATGTCTCGGTTATGAGACTTGTCATAGCAAAAGTTACGCCGATTAGCAGGAACGTTATGCCGCCGATTTTGGCTCTGTTCTCTATTTTTATGAGACCTGAATGAAATCCCATGGTAGCGGGCATGCCTATCCCAAAATAAGCACCAAAGATTATTGAAAGAATTGTAATATCTGTAAGATTGGTGGCATTAACGATAAGCGGTATTAAGGATAACACGATACCGCTAGCTATCCATATGAATAGAAAACGGTTGTGTTGTATAAATTTTCCCACGACAAAAGTTCCTATTAAACCTGCAATGACAATTGCTGCTGTATTTGCACCTAATATCGCAAAAGTGTTTGTCGTCGATGCTCCTTGGTTACTTAAAAGCACTTTCAAAGTGTTAAATGCTATTAGATACCAGATGAAGGCGTTCGCTACCAAAATTATGTTTGCAGTTGCTAGCTCAATGTTTTTTTTGTTTTTGAAGGGCGATGTCATGGTTAGAACTTCTAGTAGGTTAGCGCAAATTTACTTTGGCTGTTCCTCAAATTAAAGATTGAGGATTACTAAACTGTATTACAGGTAAATAATACCGCAAGTTTTTTAAGTAGATGTGTTGTACATCAATACATAAGAAAGGAGCGTTAAGTTGATGAAAGTAAACAAAAAACTGACTCGACAAGCTGGATGGATTTAAGGCTCAAAAAATTTGAGGGGCGCAAAAATTAGGTTTTGTAGTTCCTCTTTTATCTTTTCTTCAACTATTTCTGGTAGTAGTTGCTGTGCTGAAATTGCATTGGCATGTAGAATTTTTTGAAGGGCATCTATCTCAGTTGAGTTAAGAACAACATCAGCAACCTTGTCAGCCCTTTGTTTTGTTAAATCGGCGGTTAGCATGTTTTGTAAAATGGCTTTGGTTTTAGTGTTCTTTAAAGCGTAGAGCATAGGAAGCGGGGGGCACTCCTTTCCTAATCTGTTTTTCAGCTCCTCTGTAGTAAGCAAGTCAGCGAATTCTTCACCAATAGTTGAATTAACCCCATAGAGCCTCCCAAATGCACCAATACTTTTGATAACCCTATCATCGTTCGTGGCTAAAGCGGCGCCGATTTTCATGCAAAGTTCAGGAACAACCGCTTTTAACCTAATTACCTCATAGTATTCCTCTGGTGTTAAGTCTACCTTACTTTTAAGGCGGAGCTGCAGTGCTTCGGCACTGGAAATTTCGAAAACAGCGTCCGAAGTCCATCTTATAATTTCCCTAAATTTTTCTTTCGGTAAACTTTCTGCTGCTTCAGTTAATTTCTTTAGCCCTTCAACAAGCAAGATGTCTCCCGTCAATATTGCTGTAGGCATATTGAATTTTCCCAGAATAGTTTGTTTTGAACCTTTAGTGAATGATTGGTCAATTACGTCGTCATGGAGGTCTGCAGCAAAGCTCACTAAGAGTATTGCTTCTCCAAAAGGGGTTGTTTCTTTGCCGTTGCCTCTAACCGCCTCGTTTGCCATCGCAAGCAACGCAGGAAAAACCGGTAGCGCGCCTTGCAAAGTGACTTCGGAAAGGTACCTTAAAGCTTGCGATACGTAACTGTCATCCTCATATGTTTCCACAAGCATTTTCCTAATGTTTCTGAGTGCCGGCCCACCTTTTTGTTTAAAAAGGCTCTTGATATTTCTGTTTGCAGACATGCGCTTTACCCTTTGTATTAGCATTGAGCGTGGTTGCAATTTAAAACTATTCTTTGAAGCAGAAAAATGGGCAGGTTAGGATTTTAGATCCAGCCTGCTTGGATGTGTTTTCCGCGAATGATTTTTTTGTTCACATACTTCCCTCCTTTTACCTTGTCTATTTTTCTGGTTATTTTTAACTCAAGTATCCATTAATCCAGTTGATTATTTGTGTCGTGTCAATTCTCGTATGGTATGTCACGCCGTTGCAGTTTGCGTTGGTGACATCTGAGTTAATTGCAAGCAGGGTGTCTTGGCCATTGTTGTTGTAGATTACTGGGCCGCCTGAGTCGCCGAAAGCTACTCCGCCTTTATCTTGGCTTGGGTTGGCTGTCAACTTCAAGTAGTTGTCGCTTCCCGCAAAGTGACCTGAAACAAGTTGCGCTTGGGCAACATTGCAAGATAGAGTTCCGACCCAAGAGTTGATTGGACCGTTGTTTTTGGGTGTTACTTGGGTCTGCATACCGTAACCGACTACTTCTAGAGTGGTTTTGTTTGGAAGAGTGTTGTCAAATCCTACTGGCGCCAAAGTTGCGTAGGTTGTTACTTCGCTGACGGGGACGGCTGTGTCAAGGATTATTATGCCTACATCGCTGACATCGAATAGGTGGTCACCTTGATTGCTGCCTGTCATTACGCTTTGCGCGTATTCAGGGTATGTTACGGGTGTGCCCGTGTAGATGACTTCGCTGGTTGGATAGATGAGTTTTCCATTTTCAATTGAGTAGTTTATTGGTCCTTTATCGAAGCAGACACTTGCTGCTGCCGCTCCTAAGGTGGCGTGACCAGCAGTTAACATGATGGTGGGTGAAATTAATACGCCTGAACAGTAGCCGATGGGGGTTGTTCGTGCTGCATCGCTAAAAAGCACCACCACACCAACGTATGGTGACGAATCTGGTGTGTAATTCCCGGTTATGCCATATGCTGTACCGGCAAAAACAATCATCAACATAACCATGGCTGACAGCGTAGCACATGTTATTGTTTTGGCTTTTTTCATTTTTTGTTTTTGCCTCTTTGTGTGATATGTCTGATATTGGACCTGTATCGTATTTCGTAATATATGACGAAATCGGGTATTTAAGTATAACATAAACCGCAACACTGCAAAGATGTTGTTCAACACAGCTACACAACGGTTTTTCTAAGCAAAACTCTTAATAGCTAAGGCTTTAATCACAAGGTTTTATGAGCCACACAAAACAATTCGAACAAAAATGGCAAACCAAATGGGAAACCGCCCACGTTTTCGACGCTGATCCAGACAGCAACCGCCAAAAAGTGATGGTTACCTTTCCCTATCCATACATGAATGGACCCCTACATGTGGGACACACCTTCACCGCAAGCCGCGTAGACGCCTACGCTCGCTTCAAACGCATGCAAGGCTACAATGTCCTGTTTCCATGGGGTTGGCATTGGACCGGTCAGCCTCTTTTGGGTGCCAGCCAACGTGTGGCAAAAGGCGACCAAGCCTTCATCAAAGTTCTTCGCGAAGTAGACGGCGTACCAGAAGCTGAACTCCAAAAGTTCGTGGACCCCCTCTACATGGCTCAATATTACACAAACGAGGGACGCTTAGCAGCTAAAAGCATAGGGTTTTCAGTGGATTGGCGCCGCGAATTCACCACAGTGTGGCCCACTTACCAGAAATTCATCGAGTGGCAGTACAAAAACCTAAAAGAAAAAGGCTACGTTACCCGCGGAACCCACCCCGTGGTATGGTGCCCCAAAGACCAAAGCCCCACAGGCGACCACGACCGACAAGTTGGCGAAGGCGTAACCCCCGAAGAGTACACCCTCATAAAATACACGCTGGATGATGGTACAGTTTTGCCCGCTGCAACTTTCCGCCCTGAAACCGTCTATGGCATAACAAACATGTGGATAAACCCCGACGCCACCTACGTCCAAGCCACAGTAAACAGCGAAAACTGGATAATTAGCCAAGAAGCCGCAGAAAAACTTGGCGAACAAGAAAAAAAAGTCACGATCAAACGCCAATTCAAAGGCAAAGAACTCATTGGAAAAACCTTTCAAAGCCCTGTAACCAAAGCCAAGTTCCCCATCCTGCCAGGCTGGTTTGTTGACCCCAAAACCGCGACAGGCGTAGTCTACAGTGTCCCCGCCCATGCGCCTTTTGACTGGCTGGCTCTGCGGGATTTACAGGAAAAACCCGAAGTTCTGGACCAATTTGGCGTGGATCCTGCGTTGGTTTTAGCCATCAAACCCGTCTCAATAATCAAACTTGACGGATTCGGTGAGTTTCCAGCGGTGGAAATTGTAGCACAAATGGGCATAAAAGATCAAAATGACCCCAAAGCAGACCAAGCCACCAAGGAATTGTACAAAAAAGAATTCCATGGCGGAGTTCTCAAAGCCAACTGCGGCGCTTATGCGGGAAAAACTATCCGCGAAGCCAAAGATGCTCTGATTGTCGACTTCCGAAATCTTGGTTATGTCGAAAGCATGTACGACCTGCCAAGCCCCGTGGTTTGCCGCTGCATGACACAGTGTATAGTTAAAATCCTATCTGACCAGTGGTTCTTAAACTACTCTGACCCTGAATGGAAACAAAAAGCCCACGCCGCAATTGCTCAAATGAACATTTACCCAGAAACAGCAAAACCATGGTTCAACACCGTAATCGACTGGCTTCGCGAATGGGCATGTGCACGCACCACAGGCTTTGGAACGCCACTGCCATGGGGAAAAGGCTGGATAATTGAAACCCTCAGCGACTCAACTGTCTACATGGCATTTTACACCATAAACAAACACATAAAACAAAACAACATACCCCCGCAATCCTTAACCCCTGAAGTTTTCGACTACATTTTTTACGGGAAAGGCAACTCATCGGCGCTTGCAAAAGCCGTAGATATCAACGCGGATTCGCTGGATGCTATGCGAGCTGAATTTTTGTACTGGTACCCCTTTGACCTGCGCAACTCCGCCAAGGAACTTGTGCCAAACCATCTCTCCTTCTGTGTATTCCATCATGCTGCTCTTTTCCCGCCTGAACACTGGCCTCGAGCAATCGGCGTAAACGGCATGCTGATGGTTGAGGGGCAGGGAATGCACAAGAGCAAAGGCAACTTCATAACCATGAAAGGTGCTGTAGAAAAATACGGGGCAGACGCAACACGTTGCGGCTTGCTGCTTGGTGCTGAAGGCATGGATGACCCCGACTGGCGAGCTGACAATATCCTCGATTTACAGAGCAAGTTTGATGCATTAATGAGTTTTGCGGGAGGCATTATTTCCAGCGTAAAAACTCAGGAAGACACCATGCTTGAACGCTGGTTGCAAAGTAAACTTCAACACCGCATAGTAGAAGTCACATCCAGCTTAGATGAACTTAAAACCCGAACCGCCCTGCAGGTAGCGCTGTTCGAAGTCTGGAACGACCTGCGCTGGTACATCCAGAGGAAGGGCAACAGCCAAACCCCCGCCCTGCTTGAAGCTGTAAAAGATTGGCTCAAGATGCTTGCGCCGTTTGCGCCTTTCCTTTGTGAGGAACTTTGGAGCCAAACAGGCGAAGCTGGCTTTATCAGCGTTGCCAAATGGCCAACTTATGAAGAGAGTAAAGTGGATGTTGCCGCTGAAGAGCAGGAAAACCTCGTCACCGACATTATGTCTGATACACAAAACATCTTAAAAGCCATGAAAATCAACCCCAAACGCATCTGCTACTACACGGCAGCACCATGGAAATGGCAAGTGTATCTGAAAGTACTCGAGAAAACCTCAGCAGGCAACCCAAACATCGGCGACTTAATGAAACAGTTCGCCGCCGACGACAGCTTAAAGCCCCACATGAAAGACATCGCTGCTATAGTGCCGCGGATAGTTAAGGCGCTCACAAAAGTTTCAGGCGAACGCAAAGCTAACATAGTAAAAATCGGCATAGC
>JBJKPJ010000192.1:0-4943 GCA_046706605.1 Bathyarchaeia archaeon
CGTTAGGGCGTTACGCATGATGGCTGCGTCGGGGAGGTGGCAGCTTTGGATAAGTTGCTCCACGGTTGCGGTTCCGCCAAGCTGCAGAAGGGCGGTTAATAGTTGTTGCTCTTGGGTTCTTAGTTCAGCCATCATTGTGCCTTCAAAGTGGTTTGGCTACTGATAGTTGCAACGCAAATAAAAGCATAATGATACCGCCGTCGGCTCTGTCCTCAGGAAAAATCTTGCCAACGCTGATTATTTTAATAATACCCATACTTGCGAAAAAACAAAAAAAGAAAGCGGAACTTTGGCTTAAACTTTCCACTCGAAGATTTCAATTTTGAACTCTTGCCACATCGGATCCATCGCTTCAAACGTTACCAGCGCAATCACATCGTTGAGCCACATCAGCTTCTCAGACATAGTCATGAAAGTCCACAGTCCAACGCTTTTGCCTTTTCCCTCAACCATTTTGGAAACATCGTAGCCTTTGATGACGCCCATGTCGCCTGCCATTGTGTTGAACATTCCTTGGTCTTTGGCAACTCCTGGTCCTTTGGGGCTGCTCATACCTTTTGCTGTTACAGATACCATGCCATCTACGCCTTTTGCTTGCCCTACGCCTTTAAGCTCTGCAGTCCACGTGAAAACTTGCGCTATGCCTTCCATTCCAATCCATTTGATTAAGCTGACTCCGCTTTTGCCTTTGCCTTCAAAAATTTTTGGTCCTAAAACCATTTTTTCACCTATTATGGGGGTGTTGAGTCATGAGTTTAAGGGTATGTGACTGACATTTGGCAGTAACAACTTGTAAAGCACAAATGTTCAATGCAACGGGCGGCGGGTTTCCGAAAACAAAAATAAGGCGTTTGCCACTGAATCATACCGCTACAGAAAAAGCGGCGCCACACATTGTGGCCGGGGTGATGTAGCTTGGCAGCATAGAGGCCTGTGGAGCCTTTCGCCCGAGTTCAAATCTCGGCCCCGGCCCCACCAAAACTGGTTGTGTGGTTGGAATTTTTGGGGTTGCTGCAATAACCATTTAACCAACGTTTGTGCCTATTTTATTGTCTCGCCGAAATTGAGCACCCATAACGACGGACTCAACAGAGGGCACACAAGAAACACAAATCTTGTACCTATGACGACCGAGTTCTACCCAATTATGGAACAGGCGGGACCGGGCACAAATTCCCACGCCGAGAGAGCTTAACCAAGCTTAAAGCGACGCTTAGCTGTGAGGTTGAGTGTTAGGTTACGTTGGGAGACAAACCGCCCGCAAAACCAAACCTAATAGGTATCTGTAGGGAACATCCCAAGAAGATACTATATTTTTAAGTTCAACACCCCAATAATAGCTGTAACACAGGATGCTGGAGCAGCTTGGATATAGAACGAAAAATCGAACTTATCTGTAGACCACCAACTGAGGAAGTTGTAACCCCCGAAGACCTGCGCAAATTGCTCGAAGCCGAGGAGCACCCCGTTGCCTACAATGGCTGGGAGCCTTCTGGGCTGGCGCATCTGGGGACAGGCGTGATTTGCGCTTATAAAATGAAAGACTTCGCTGAGGCAGGTGTGCATTTTAAGGCGTTTTTGGCTACGTGGCATGCGTGGCTCAACAACAAGCTCGGCGGCGACCGCGACCTTATCCGCAAAGCCGCTGATCTTTTCCGCCACAGTTGGCTTGCGCTTGGAGTGCCTGGCGACAAAGTGGAGTTCATCTACAGTGACGAGCTCTACAAAGACATCGATTACTGGGCAAAAACCGTCATAATCGCCAAAAATCTCACCTTAGCCCGCACAACTCGTACTCTGGAAATTGCTGGGCGCAAGGAAGGTGAAGCTCACTACGTGTCCGACTACCTCTACACTCCTATGCAGGTTGCCGACATTTTCCATATGAAAGTCAAAATCTGCCAGCTAGGCATGGATCAGAGGAAAGCCAACATGGTGGGCAGGGAAATCGGCGAAAAAATCGGCTGCTGGAAACCTGTCTGCGTCCACCACCACCTTCTGCAGGGACTCGAAAAACCAGGAATTTGGCCAATCCCTGAAGGACAGGAAAAGGAAGCCGTGGCTTCGGCAAAGATGTCCAAGAGCAAGCCCCAGACATGCATCTTCATTTATGATTCGCCTGAGGAAATTAAGCAGAAAATGTCTCGCGCCTTCTGCCCTGAACGAACAATCAAATTCAACCCCATAATGGACATCTGCAAATACATCATTTTCCGCGAAAAACCCGTGTTCAAAATTGAGCGCCCAGCCAAATTCGGCGGAATCATCGAATTTGAAAACTTTCAACAACTCGAAACCGTCTACTCGGAGGGCAAGTTGCATCCGATGGATCTCAAAAACGGCGTCGCCGCGGAGCTTGCCGACATTTTAGAGCCTGTGCGTCGGTACTTTGCCAACAACATGGAAGCCAAAGACTGCCTTGAAACGGTGCGGCAGGCAAAAATCACAAGGTAGCCGCGTTGTCCACTCACCAAAAAGAACGCCTAGAAAAAATCCAAGAAACCCTCACAAAACTGGCAACGGAATCCGCTAAAGGTAAACTCGTTGTGGTGGAAGGCAAAAAAGACATCCAAACGCTTCGGGATTTGGGCGTGGAAGGGCAGGTTTTGTCGGTGAAAACGGGTGGAAAAACCTTTCTTGACGCTATCGAAGAGATAGAGCGGGCAGGCGTGGGGGAGGTTATTGTTTTGCTGGATTTTGACAAGCGGGGTGTTGAGGGGACCAAGCGGCTGCAAGATGGCTTGGAGCGGTCAAAAATCAAGGTTAATTTGAGGTTCTGGTGGGAACTGCGCGGACTTGTTGGGCGCGAAGTGCAGTGTATCGAAAGTTTAGGCAGTTATCTTGAGACGTTGCGTGGCAAAGTTCAACTAAGCTGACAATGCAGTTTTTGGGTTTTGGGAAATTGTTTTTATAAAACGCTTCTCTCCCTTAACGGAAGAGGTTTGTATGGATATTAAAGGTAAAGTTGCCATCGTAACTGGCGCCTCTATGGGTATCGGTTTAGTCACTGCCAAATTGCTCTCAGAAAAAGGCGCCAAACTGGTTTTGGTTGCTCGCTCCAAAGAAAAACTCGACGCCTTAGCCAAGCAGCTTCCTGACGCCTATGTCGTGGAGGCTGACATCTCCAAAGTTGACGAGGTTAAGCGGATGGTAAAGGCAGCGGCTGAGCATTTTGGGCGAATTGACATTTTAGTTAACAACGCGGGTGTGGGTTATGACGCACCTGTTTTGAAGATTGACCCAAAAACTTTCCATTACGTCTTTGATTTGGATGTGGTGGGACAGTTGGTTGCGATGCAGGAGGTTGTACCTTACATGCGCAAGCAAGGCGGCGGCGCAATCATAAACATCAGTTCAGGACTTGCTCTCATGCACATGGAAGGCATGGGCGGCTACGCAGCACTAAAAGCTGCGCTTGCACACCTGAGCCTCACTGCAAGAGAAGAACTAAAAGGCGACAACATAACCGTAAGTGTCCTATACCCCTACATAACTGACACTGACTTTGACAAAAACACCATCAAAAGCGCTCCCCAAAGAAACTGGGAAGAAGACTCTGAAGACGCTCAGGAAGCGTGGGCAAAAGCTGACCCGCCAGAGCTTGTGGCAAAGCAGATTTTGGAAGCCATCGAGAAAGGAACTGATGAGATTGTGGCGCATGACTGGATGAGGCAGAGGCAAACAAACTAATCTGCTCAGCATCTTCTGCCTGCCTTTTTTCCTGTTTTGAGGTAACTTTAAAGCCTCTGTTTGGCTTTTTTATTTCGAAGTTTTATGGTTAGTATTCTTTTGCAAAAAATCTTCGCCGTTGCAGCGGTGGTTCTGGTGTTTTCGTTACTTGTTTTGGCAATCTACTATAGCAGATTTTCATCCCAAATGCTCTATCCTGGCGAGGTTCGAGACTATCAAGGGGAAAACCTGTCTTCTATTGGTGACGTTTACGAAAACGCCATCAAAGGCACACAATACATTAACGTCTCAACATATCATCTGGAAATTAAAGGGTTAGTTAACCAAACAATCAACTACACCTACAGCCAAGTTGTCAACAACTTCCAAAGTTACCAAAAAGTCGTCACCCTTTACTGCGTGGAAGGATGGTCGGCGAAGATTTTGTGGGAAGGCGTGTTAGTTAGCGACTTGATAAAGGATGCAGGTGTCAATTCCAGCGCAGTGGGCGTTATTTTTTATGCTTCAGACGGCTACTCAACTGAGCTGCCACTGAACTACATCAAAGACAACAACATCCTGTTAGCCTACAAGATGAATGGGCTAACGATTCCACCTGAAAGAGGCTTTCCTTTTCAGCTGGTGGCGGAAAGCCAGTACGGCTACAAATGGATAAAGTGGGTCACTGGAATCGAGTTAACCAACAACCCTGACTACTTGGGTTTCTGGGAAAGCCGAGGCTACCCCAACAACGCAACTCTACGCTGACCCCAAAATTTTTCTTTTAACATGGCTGGTGCACAAGTAGGCGATAATTAGTACACTGAAGCTGATTTCTGCGGCGGCTGGACCTAAGTTGTTTGCCGTTTTTTGTCGCTAAGAACGATCCGCGGCTGAGTAGAAAAAACCTTTGGCTAATCTGAGGCGGGATTAGTGTTTTTGTTTTCCATTAATTTCGCCAAGGTGCTGATGAATTGTCCTATGCGGTCATCTGTTCTGCCAAAATCAAGAACCGACGTTATAGTCGTTACAGGTGTCTCGCCAGTTACAACCATCTGTGTTGTTTTCTCGTCTACCGCTTTGGCTTCTATTTTGATACTGGTGCTGTATGCTAAAAAGCCCGCTCTGGTTTTGATTTTAACCGTGTGGGCAGCGTCGTTTTTTTCTTGGATAGTCCACTGGAGGTT
Source organism: Bathyarchaeia archaeon (assembly GCA_046706605.1). Classification (GTDB taxonomy): domain Archaea; phylum Thermoproteota; class Bathyarchaeia; order Bathyarchaeales; family Bathycorpusculaceae; genus Bathycorpusculum. The sequence continues at coordinate 4,857 of JBJKPJ010000192.1, forward strand.
TTCGATGGCTTTGGGGATTGCGTTCCAAATCTTTTCCAGCGGATAGTCAACTTCAAATTTTTCTTGTTTGTCACGCAGGTAAGCCTG
>JBJKPJ010000193.1:0-9628 GCA_046706605.1 Bathyarchaeia archaeon
GGTCTAGATCTCGCTGAAAACGAAACATCAGCAAGTCTGTTACTATCTACTGAAAACGAAAACTGTTTTCTTGATGCTGTAATCCTTTGGTCTTGGCCATATTCTTGGGCTCTCTTTCCTATTGTTATTGAACTTCGAGCAATGCCCTCGTTACTCATAGCATCAATTAGCTTTTTGAGTTCAGCTATCGCATTTGTGCTAGCCATTTAGCAGTTCACCTTTGAGAAGAATGTATCGTTGACCAGCTGGATCAGATACAATAACTATTGCTTTCAAATCCTCTAACAAATGAACAACGGAGCGAATTTCCTCTTGTGAAGAAACTACAAAATCTAAATCTGAATAGATAGACAACCTTGAAAGAAACCGTCTCAACGTTGAGTAGTTTGGCAGTTTGTTTTTTTCCTGCATGACGTTGAAGAGTCTACCAAAGATTCTCTGGCAATAGTCAGTGACATATGAACGAACACCTTCCGTTAAATAAGCCATAGGATGGTGGTTTGCCTTGCTAAACTGTAGGAATGATGCCTGAATTGTTGCATAGCCTCTCTTTGTTGAGACGCGAGAGTTTACATTAATACCAACCGCAAGGAGAAATAGCATAGAACTATCAACATTCTGCCTAGAGTCCGGTTGAATCTGGATCAACCCCCTTTCGGTTTTGCTCAAAATTGATCGGTTTTCTAGTCGCCCTATGGCTTGCTGTAATTGCACATTGGTATTTAACCCGAGTTCAGCTTCCAACTCTTTTTGTTGTAAGCTAAAAGTCTGGCCTCCGTACCAAAGCGTGAAAGCCAAAACGACTGATTCCCAGAATATTTGAGATTCAAATGGTTGAGAAGGGTTTTCATTGACAGTTTTAGCTCTTTTGTCATCATCAGAAAGCTGTACGTAATCAGCCATTGAGTAGTAGATCTCGATAAGAGATTTTTTAATATCATTTGGTGCGATTTGGTTATCGCTAACACTTTTTATCCTATTCATCCATGCTAAGATAGTCTGAGGGCTAGTCTCCTTGTTTTTCTTAGTTTCAATGTCTATTTCCTCATAAATCGACCTTGCAAGCTGAAGAAGGTCGCTCGCAAATGGCGCATTCGGTATTACCTTTCCCATTGCATACAAATTATCAGCCCATTTAGTCAATCGTGACTTTTGCGCCGAAGTGATTGAAACCATTGGGTAAGACTCCACTGTTATCTATGTGCATTAGAATATAAGCTATTTTACGGCTAAAAAACAGATAGCGTGCGCTTACTCCAATTTTCCCCTTCACCCAAAGCAGAGAATGCGCATGGCCTTGTGGTTATTTGCTGTAACTGAGTGCTCTATAGAATACTTTTCCTTTCTCAGTTATTTCATATGGTGAACAATAGCCTTGGTTTGTCTTTTGTATGAACCCACGGTCTCGTAGCCAATAAAAGACGGAAATGGCTTTCTTTATGCTGGTTGATTCCTTCACTGCATATGCACAGACTTCACTCTGACGCATAGGTTTCGCTGTCAAACGCCACAGCATTTTCTTTGATACTTCATGCGTTTCGTCAGTTTTTGTCCTCAGTCCATTTCACCACTTCTAATAGACTCTAGAAAAAGGGAGGTACTGGCTTGCTTAGGTTAAGCCAGTTAGTTCGCAAATGGCTGTAGGTCTTTTGATTCTGGGAGCTATGACTTCGTGGACTTTGCACTGCATGTTCATGTCTTCGTCTTGCTTTGAGAAGAAAGACATGTCTCTTCCTACAACTGCTTCAAAGTTCTCTTGGCTGGGCTCAACTACTAGAGCGCTTGTTGTTGCTCCGGCAGTGGTGAATAGGTTGTCGCTGACATAGATTCCCGCTGGGAACAAGTCGCGAACGACATCAATCCACTTTGTTGCCGTATTGCTTACCAGTGCCCTTAGTTTGGCTGCCCATGTGCTTCGTAGAACCGCGGCAAATGGTCCCATGTGACCATCTGCTTCGAGTTCGCCTATGCATTCGCTAAGATCAGTTAAGCAGTTTGCTGGCCATGCTCCTGCACTGGCTTTGGTGTTACGTCCGGTTGCCGTGGCTAAGCCTTGTACTCCCAGAGCTTTCCAACCAGTGTATTGGCCTGTCAGCAGTAGTTTGTCTTCTTCTTCAGCGCATTGCCTTGCTGCGTTTTCTGCATCCTGCAAGTCGATTGGAACACCATTTGCCCGGCTAGCTTCTACTTCTCTCCAGTAAATGGTGAACTCTTTGTGTATCACTGGCACCGTTATGTCGAATGGTGTTTTTTCGCTTCGGTCTTTGCTTTTACCCTGACCATGTAAGCTGATTCTAGCTTGGCTCATATCCGTTCGTTTGTATCCTCGGACGGTTAGAAAACCAGCATGCGGCAAAGTAAAAACTGGAAAGAGTCTTCTGCCAATAAGCAGAGGACGAACCGTTTCTACGATGCGATTATCAACATACATCAGTTCTTCGTCAGTGAGGTGGGCTGTATCCATTCCAATACGTCTTAATGTTTGCATAACTCATTTCTCCTATGCAGCAGCTGCAGGCTCAGCGCTTGGCTTCCAATGAACCAAAATCTCAGCGTCAGTGGCAACGTTACTTGCTTCCCAGGCTTCTCCAACAACAGCACCCTGTCCACCCATGGCACCAACAGCTTGCTTTGCAAGCTTACCATCGGCAGCAGTAACTAGCTTATCTCCTCTAGTAACTGATTCATTAGCTAAAAGCGTCAAAACAGCAAGACACTCGCCCACTACTACTTGAGCTTGGTCACCTACGGCGTATGCATCAGTCTTCTTTTTAGCTGGTGCAATCTCCAAAAATCCTGCAACACTTGCAGCTTTTGCTCCAGCTTCTTTGACTGTTTGGTCTGCATCATCAAAAACAACTACTCGCCCAGGCAGCATCTTAGCAGCAGTGGCATTAGCGCCGATTTCCATTTCAACGACCAATGGATCACCGAATGCAACAATTTGAGTTGTTGGCTTTACGATTCCTTGTGGCATAACTATGCAGCTCCTTTGCGTTTGGTAGCAGTTACAACGCTTAGATCGCCTACTGTGAGGCCTTTCTCTCGGTCGCTAACATCAGCACCTAAAATACCAAATCTTACGCTATTGACTCTTGGAGGCATAGCATGAGACAAGGTGGCATTGATGTTTTTGAGGTCCTCAACACTTTTGCCAACTAAATCATCCATCTTAAACTGGCTTCTTGGCAAGATTTCCCCAATTAGGCGACCTTTCTCTTGGCTTTCTAAGACTTTGTTTGCTTCGTCTAACTGCTCTGTTAGGTGATGTATTAGTGAGTCTTTTTCGGTAAGAGTTCTTCTTAGTCCTTCTATTTCGGCGTATGCTTGATCGACTGTCATTTTTGCAAGTTTATTTTTTGAGTTTTCTGCTCCTGAATTTATCTCTGTTTCTTTTTCATCTGTCATTTCATTTTCCTGCTTTGCTTTTCGCTACTTATAACGCCCCGTCGTGGTGGCGAGCGCCCCATCCCGCGCTAGTCATAACACTTGTTCGGCCTTTCGGCATGTTACCATAAAACTTCAAAATTCTCCTTGAATCTTCAAGAACAGCCTCTGGCAAGAGGACCTGAATTTTAGTTTGTGCAGTAGCTGAATCAGCCTGCTTTGGGCTCTCTGGCTTAACCGAAATCTCAGCCACTGAACCAAACTCTTCCGAGTCTACACCCAAAGTGCAACCTGGATCTCTTGGAAGAGGCACACCAACTGCCACATGGTCTACAAGAATTTTGCGTTGAACAAAATCGTACTTTTGACCCTTAAACGACCCGGGAGTCCAATCTTCCTCATACATGAAACCAATGCTATTCTTGGACAAAACACCAGCTTTAACGGCAGCCAGAAAATCAGCTGAAACCTTTGCCTTCAAAATATGCACTTGGCCACGTACTAACTTGTTTTCTGCATCCCATTCGACCTGATCTATTCTGCCACCGATTAACTCAGGATCCATTAGGACCCAAGTTTCAGGATGCTTACCGCCAACAACCCAAGCGCCTTCAAACGTGAATAAACTCTTTTGCAACTCATCGGCAGATCGGTAGGCTCGCCCTTGAGCATACGGTAATATCCCCTCTCTTGCCAACACTCCAGGCAGCACTAGTTCTTTTTCATCTTCAGAGATGACTTTGACTGAGTCGAGTTCAATTTGGGAAGTTCCGACTTTTCTCAAGTGTCTTTTGCCCTCCTAATTTTCCTTAGAAAATTCCTTAGCAACCCTTCTTCGCTGTCAACCCCAGAACTTGGAGGAGGTGGAGAATTCTGTGCATTACTTTCTTGCAAACCCAAAATTACAAGTCCTTCATTGTTGGGCAGAGCTTTAAGTCCCTGTTCTGACCTTATCTCGTCAACAGACATCCAGCTTGTCTTCAGGTTGCGAGCCTGTGCCTGTTGTAGCTCAATTGAAGCCTTGTCTTTCTCAGTGGTCTCAAAACCGCTGTTCCAAACAATCCTGTAATCCCTTTGGACATTGTATTTGAAGCGGATCTGGCCACAATCTAGCAAGGCATCAATAAGTTGGCGAATGCAGGGCTCGTAGCGTGATTGGGCATCGCTAATTATTTTGAAGTATTCGCGTTCGTTGACTTCTGAACCGGTTAAGGCGCCTGCTTGAGCGCCTCGTAAAATTGCGAGAGGCAGACCTGAGCCTGCTGCAATATTTTCCATTATGGGCATGTAGTAGGGCTCTGGATTGAGTGCCTTGCCAGCTACACCCTTGAAATCGAGCTTAGTGTCATCAGAGTGCAGGAAATAGGTTCGGGCTTGCAGATTCTTGAACTGTTGGCTTGCTTCCAAGTCATCAAGCTGCTTTCTCTTGGCGCCTTTAACTTCAACGTCTGGGAAACCGCTGCCGTAACGATAGATAGTTTGACCTAAGCCCCAGCGGATATTGCGCAAAACGGTCAAATCATCATAAACGGGTTCTAAAACACTCATTCCCTTGTAAGGATGGTCGAGAAGTCGGGTGGCTCCATGGATTACTCTTGTGAAATGGAGTTTGCTCTGCCCTGCTTTGTCTCGCCTTAGAGTGTAGTAGATTGGCAAGCCGTACCTGGAGCTCTCTGCATTCGTATCTTCATCGCTTGATTGGACCGTAAATTGTAGAGTACTGAACGGAAAAAGCTCGATGATTTCTTTGGGACTAGAGACTTGGGTATCAAGCGCTTTGCCATAGTCGACGTAACTCATGGCAATTATGGCCCAGCCAAACAATCGCTCATAAACTGCAAACTGGGTAAAAACTGCTTTTGCATTTAACGCTGCGAGTGCCTTCTGGACTTCTCGGTCAAAGCTTCCATCTGGCTTCTCAGATACTTCTTCGACCTTGAACCAGTTGTCAAAAATGTCGTGAGCAACTTGAAACACAATTCGGTTGGCCACGGGCTCTCGACGCACGGCAAAAAGTAAATCGGCTTCACTGAGAGACATACCAAAACTTGCTTGCCAAGAAACGCCCGCTCCTCTTACGCCATAGGTACTCGTAGTGTCCTTAGCATTTTTTCGAAAGCTATGTTGGCTTAAACTGGTCGTTTGGGGCATTCAAATTCAAAAAAACCTGCCCTTCGAAAACTGAAATAGCTTATTAGCGCATACACGATAATAACGCATTTATGCTATTATCACAAAAAGGATACGCGATGAACCTGACAGAGAGAGAAAGAACCATTCTGCAGCTAGCTCAACAAGGCTTAAGCGACTACAAGATAGCTCGCAAAATAAACACTGACCCTCCAAGCGTGACCCGCTCACGCAAAAATGCTAACGAAAAACTTGCAAGAGCGTTAGCTGATCTCAGTTGGGCAGAGAAAATGGGCTTAAACTTGCCAAGAGCCAAATCCCCTGATACAAATTTCCGTTTCTTCTTTTAGAGACTACATATGTTATTTGTAAACCCATTTACCGTTTAGTTTTCTTTGGGGGGGGGGCAAACGCACTATAAACTTTGTTCCTTTCCCATTTTCGCTTTCAAAGGCAACTGTGCCGCCCAAAGCTTCAGCCATTCTTTTCACTACTGCTAGGCCAAACCCTTGCCCTTTTGACTTGGTAGTAAACATTGGAGTGAACAGCTTACTCTTCACTTCATCTGGAATGCCTACTCCCGTGTCCTCCACCGTGAAGACAACATCAGCAGTTCCCTTGTCTTTTTTTGCTTCAACAATTAACTTGCCGCCGTTTGGCATGGCTTGAATAGCATTAAGTATAAGATTATCAGCCATACGCTTAATGAAATCGGGATCCGCTACTATTAATTGCGCTTGTTTTTCAACGTTGACTGTCAAAACAATATTTTCTGGGACCTCACGACTTGCAAGAACGTCGTTAACAATCGATTGAATGTTTGCTTCTTCGGCATGAGGATCTAGTGACCTTGCGAAGTCTTGCAGGTCTTGGACAATCTTGTTAATATAATCAATATTAGCTTGAATTCCATCTAAGCTTTCTATCGCGTTTGCTTTTGACTCATTGTCTGGAAGGTCCGACAACTCAGTTTTAGCTAAATATAGATCACTCGTAATAGCCTGCAATGGATTACGAATATCATGCCCAACCATTCCAGCAGTCGCACCAATAGCAGCAAGCCTTTCGGCATCCTTCAATTGTTTAGTTCTTTCTTCAACAAGTTGCTCTAGATCTCTTGCGTGTCTTTGCAGCTCTTCTCGTGCTTGCCATAATGCCTCTTCAGTCTTCTTAATTTCCGTTATATCTCTCACTACCGATACTGAGCCGATAGTGTTACCTTTACTATCCCTAACGGGTGCTGAACTAACTTGACGGTACCTACGTTCTCCGCTTCCGGGTGTATTGACGATCTCCATCTCGTTTTTGACAAACTCACCTTTGAGGGAACGAAGAGGAGGTGCTTCATCTACCGACCGAGGTGATCCATCAGCTCGACAAACTTCAAAACTTGCGGCTATCCCCGAAACATCATTAGTATCCAAGCTACTTAATCCAAACTCCTTAGCTGCCGAAGGATTAGCTAAAGTGAATTTCTTATTCGTGTCTGCAAACCAGACTTCATCAGGAATGCTATTAATCAGCGAGGAAAGTTTGTCTTTTTCTTGCTGAACGACCTCTAGCAATCCATGAATTTTTGATTCTGCTTCTCGCAGTTTTGTTGAATCAAAGTAATAGCAGATAACACCTTTTTGCCCGTCGGGAAGGTTAATGCCATGGAGCTCCCACTCATAAGACTCAACATTTTCAATGTCGTGACGAGGGTTAGTAAACCTTGGTGAATAGTATGGCTCGCCCGTTTCAAGAGTCTGTCGAAAGTGGGAGATTATTTCTTCCGCTACGTTATCTGGCCAAAGGATATGCATCGCTTCAGAAAAGGATCGTCCAATTAGGGGGCGAACGTTTCGGAAAGCTCCGTTCTGCGAGCCGATGTTCATGTGCGAAATTCGGAATTGCGAGTCAACAATGTAGATGCCAAACGGAGCGCGCTCGACCAGATCATAAAAAGTCTTTTGACTTCGGTTTGTCTGTTCTTCAGCTTTCTTGCGTTCAGACATTTCTCTTTCTAAGTCTGCTTTGGAAGCGGTTACAGTTTTCAAGTTAGCTGCCATTTGGTTGACAGCTATTGAAACTTCGCCAATTTCATCTTTTTTATCTACCCTTAAGGAATAATCAAGGTTGCCTGAACCTATTTCGGCTATTCCGCTTTGTAATTCAGAAATTGACTTCAAAGTTTTACGATATGTGATCAGGTAATTTGTTATGAAGTATGCTCCGAATAACCCTAATGCAGCAACAATAAGAATGAGATTAGCGAAACTTGCTTGGTCAACTTGGCTACGAATACTCTGTGATAACTGTTGTGCATCGAAAGCAAGGGCTTGTGTTTGAACAGACATTCGATTAGCATTTGTCTTAAGGACCGGATGAACTACTCCACTCTCGTTTTGGGGTATACTCAGGATATAAGCAACTGATTCATTGAATATACTATTGGAACTCTGGGCATCCACCTTGACATTATTAATTAGTTTAGTTTGCTCCGCATTTGTCGATTTTAGTTGTGAAAGGTCGTTTAAAATGCCTGAATACTGGTTTTCCCATGCAGTCAAATCGGCTGTTTGTTTATTTTGGAAATAATCGTTGGAAATATAGGCAAGATTGCTAGCTCTGGTTTGAATGTCATGTGCAAGGGTTTCTTGGACTTCCAACTGCGCCGTTTGTTGCTGCGTAAATATTATTGAACCAGCAATGATAACTAATATGATGCTAAAAGCCAATATGCTTATGCGAAGTTGGTTCTTAATCTTCATGTGTTCTCAACCGATTATGTTTACTGATCCAGGTGCCACCGATTTTAACCCATCAACGTATATGTAATTAAGATAATTGGGAATGCTCGAAGTATTAGTCATTATGTTTCGCATTATCCAACCAGACTCATCCTGCAAAGCAACAACAAGTGACTGGTCAAGAGAAAGCGAAAATCTATATTGCGACCAAACTGTGTCAACATATTCGCCGGTTAAATTCAGTTGGTTTTGCAAGATTACTTTTGCTTGATTTGGCTGATTTGTAACATAGTTCTCAGCCTGTAAAAGTGACTTTAAAAATCTCTGAACTAAGTCTGGATGGTTAGATATCCAACCGTTTGTGCTGATTGCACAGTCAAATGCTACCTGCCCACTTTGAGCATCCCACATGACATCATTGTTGCCTAGTTGATTTTTAATTGCTCCAACGTAAGGCTGCCAAGTAACAACAGCATCTACGGTTCCATTAGATAAGGCATTTTCTGTTTGTGATGGAGATATATTGACGAGGCTTACGTCATCAAGGCCTATGCCGTTTAATTCCAAGAATCTACCAAGATAAAACTGTACAGCCGTTTGCAGAGGTAGACCAATTTTTTTCCCTGCAAGGTCTGAGATGGTTTCAATTCCATTATTTTTATTGCCTACGACATAAATTTGGAGAAATTTATCGATGCTCGCAAAAACTTGAAGACTTCGGTTCGACAATACGTTATTGGCAACTACAAACTCTGTTGCCGTAGCGATGTTAACTTCTCCATTCAGCATCCCAGTAACTGATGCCGCGCCAGAAGAATAATTCTTAATGCTTACATCAAGGCCGTTACCGATGAAGTAGCTTTGATTTTCTGCAATGTAGATTAGTAAATTAACTTGGTTGGGTTCCATTCCAACGGTTATTGATTCAGCGTTACCAGCGTATGGTTTTTGAAAATAAAGGTAGGCAAATGCAAATGCACTTAATACCACAACTAAAATCATGACTGCGCTGGTGACTATTAGTGTTTTTTTGCCAACCATACGGTAACAACCAGAATTATTGAATTACCTACATTAGAACCAATTCTTATTTATGGTTATTCCAAGCGCGCGCCCCAACTTTCAAACGTAAAATGAGTTAGCGCCCAGTGCCACCCTCTCTTTTCTGCAATGCTCTTCAAATTCCTACTCAACTCGCTCGTTCATTCTTACAATCCGCATGCTAATTTGATAACGACATGCTTTGAAGCCCACAAGTTTCAAAACTGGATCTTGAGACTGCAAGCAATTAGCAGTTTGACTTGACGTTAATCCATTGCTATACAGTCGGCCAACAAGCTTAAGCGACTACAAGATAGTACGCACAATAAATACCGACC
>JBJKPJ010000194.1:0-9983 GCA_046706605.1 Bathyarchaeia archaeon
CTGAAGCTGAAGATTTGAACGCTTTCTTTGACCGCAGGGTTAACGTTAAAAGAATCAAAGTAAGAAACTGACAAACTGTTAACACGCTAACGCTAATCAGTGAAGAAGCTTTACTGTTTTCGAAGTATCTTAGAGATGAAAGGGAAGAGTGGATTGGATACAGGGAGAACTATTTATGGTCTCCTAGATTTTTTCTATTTTCGTTCTAAGATTTCTTCTTTAAACATGCTCGTTTAGCTCCCACTAGTCTTTCAAAGTGCTCAAAAGTATGAAAACAAGGCCACAAGGTGGATTATTAGGTGTTATTCTCATCTATGGCAAAGGATGACCCAAAAAGTTCTGGAAGATAGACGATTGGATGAGCAAAGAATATTCCAAAGCCTATGGTTAAGAAAAGTAATTTTCTGTTTCGTAGGCGTGGGTACGCTGCAAAGATAAGTGTGAATTATTCTTTTATGTAAATACAGATAGAGCAGGTTGAGGTGTCGTTACGGCGTTTGAAGAATACAAGATCCTACGTTATTTAATTCCTAAAGTTTGTTTGCAATTTGCGTTTCTTTACCATCACTTGTTCGGTTATTACTGAATCTGCGGGTTTGTACTCTTGTGCTTCATTCCAGATTTTGTCAAAATAGCTCTGAAACACATACACTAAGCCAGAATGATCAGTTACCAACCTATTTGAAGTTCTTAACGGCTCAAAGGGTGTTAAGACCAATCCTGCTGACGTCTTGTCAGTTATTCCAATTTCCGCTCGAAGAGGTCCGGTAATGTATCTGAGATGAAAATTTGGATATTTTAAAAAAGAATGCACCTTCTTTTTATTCTGCTTTATGTTTTCTAACTCAGTTATTACCCGATATTCTATTCCTTGTTTCACGCAATCCAGTTGATATTCTGATAGATTGATGAAATAGTCAATAAAAACTCTATTGCTCATCATAAGGTCAAAGCTTACCGCTACATTTTTGATGGAATAAATCACATCTTGCTCACTTGTTTTCTTTTGCCCTCCTATGAGCTTGACATCGTATTTATCTTGCGTTGACGAATAATGAAAATCTTTTGAATCAGCTAATTCCTTCGCCTCTTTTCGGATTGCTTTAAATTCTTCTTCTTTTAATCCAACAAGAACTGAAATTGCTTCATTGAAAGAAATTGGCTCATAAAGAGTTGGTTTTCCAAGAATTTGTTGCACTAAACCGACTTTTTGGAGCCTTTTAATCATATGGGCAGTATTCGACCGATCGATATTGGCTGTTGCAGATATTTTTGCTACGCTTTCTCTTCCTAGACTGTACATAGTGAAAAAAATTTTAGCCTCTAGGGGTGTAAAGCCTAATTTGATTAAGGTTTGGGTATCTCTATCCTCGTTATTCATTGTTGCCTCCAAGAAAGGGTAGTTGAATTACAACTTTATAATACTTTCCAACTAATCAGTTTTAAATCAAAAATATTGTAATAGTAAGTATTTTTGGACCATCCTTGTGGAAACTACCTGTTTCAAGCAGACTTCTATCAAGCATGCAATCACAATTTTGGAATTCAAGAACTTATCCCAACAGGTTCAGGCGGTCTTAATCTGGGTCACTTCCATCAGGTTTTAGCCATTAAGACAGGGTAAATTTTGAGTTTAATTAAAAAAATTTTACAATGGGTTTGCTGGGACTCTGGACCAAATAAAGGAGAAAAGAGCGAAAAATGAAAAACGCTCCTCACGAAACTATAGCTATTCTTGTTGCAATACTAAACCAGAGCCCACTCAGCCCACAATTCTCCAATGCTCTTAACAAAAAAAGAAAAGGGGAAAGATAGCTTTTGGATAGCATAGCTTTATGGTCTTTTTCTGAGTATGAGCACTGTGGCTATAGCTATTGCAATAATTATTGCAATAGCTGCAACAGCTATGTACAGCAGTAGGTCTGTTGCTGTTGCTAAGTTGTTTGAGGGGGGTGTCGTTGGAGCAGTTGTTGGCGCAGATTCGCTGGCGTAGAATGCTGTTGCTGCTGAGGATGGATAGTAGGATCCTGTGCCTGCAAAGGTTGCGGTAACTTCGTAGTTGCCTGGGATATCGGGTGTCCAATTAAGACTGTAGGTACCATATGCATTACTTGTGGTGGTGCCGATATCTCTGTAGTTGCCATTAGAATCTGTAACAGAAATAGTCACTGGAACACCAGTTACGTTGTGCGGCATCGGCTGTTGTTGATACACTGCTTCCATAAATTGACTCATACTAGCATCAGAAACCGCTGGCAACCCATTGGGGAAGTTCATCGCAACTGCGTCTTGCTGTGAACCCGAGGAGATATCAGTTACTGTTCCAGTAATAGTTATCGGAGTAGCGGTTGTCACGCCAATGTCTGGCGCATCAACGGTAGTTCTGCTTGGCCCTTGACCATAACAGTATATTTGATTATCGTAGCCATTATCCCAAACCATGTAACCGTCAGAAAGAGCTGGACCGCCGGCTATGTTGAAACTTAACGAATCCCAGATTTCTGTTCCGTCAGTAGCGTTAATGCAGTAAATCTTTGCACCTTTAAACACTGGTGGAGTGTAGTCATGACCAACCATAACGTACATCTTCCCGTCTGCAAGAACGTAATTTCCTCCAAAAGTGCCTATAGGCCATGTACCATAGGGAGTATCGAATCCAGCAGATCCAGCAGACCAAGTCCATTGTAGCACTCCCGTCGTTGCATTATAGCAGTAAACAGATCCACCTAAGCCCCAAGAGTATAAGTTGCCGTATCCAATAGCACTAGGTCCACGGGAGTAGTAGTCCCAAGGACTAGTTAGAGGTTCGGAGGGACCCCAAAGCTTCTGTCCTGTGTGTAGGTCGTACATCATCCATGTTTCTGTTTGTTCTGTGTATTCAGCGTATTTTCCCTCACCTAAAACGATGGCCTCGCTGCTCCATGGTGTTACCGTTCGGTTCACTGGACCCCAAAGCAGTTGACCTGTGTCTGCGCTGTAGCCTGCGTCAATTCTGTAGTTAGTCCCACCGACAGTTAGTCCTTGTCCTGCTCCTACAATTGCTGTGACTGCGTTTGTAAGTACTACGCCATCATCGACTCCTGCTATACTTTGAGGGTCAGTTATGGGAACACCTTTAATGTTAGTTGCTATAGGCACGCTCCATTGGTATCCCGCTTTCCAATCAATAGTTGCCCCTTGAGGTGGTCGCCAGATTTCGCTTGCACTATAGATCAGATAGACATTATTCTTCTGAGAACCTGCTTCGATACAAAGGCTTGAATTCCACATAGATAGCATCCCATTGGCAATTGAGTAGCTTAGAATTTCACCGTTCGGACCAGCCACAAGAGTACCAGCAGAAACATTAGCAATGTTCAGTATCCAAGCTCCAGTCATAGCATCATACATTTGCCACTGATTGGGAATCAATGCAGCTGTCCAGCCGTTGAAGGTTGATGGCGCCGTAAATAAGTACGCATGGGCTCCATACTGGTCGCCTGTCTGGAAATTATATACCATACCAACTCTTAGCGATGACGCGCCAATGTCTTTTGTCCATAGAGTTTGGCCAGTGCGCAGATCGACAGCAGTTAAAGGTCCTGGATTATTTTTAGCTCCGGGATATGCAGTATAATAAAGGACACCGTTGAGTATAACTCCGCCGAATTTTCCTTCATATGCTGTTCCTGTTGCGTAGATGGCTGTATCGCTGCTACCAAATGAGCCGCCGATCTGACCTCCGAAAGCTAATGGTTTTGTCCACATCACATGTGCACTGTTTGGAGCTGCCGAATACGGATCAAAATTTCCGTTTTGATCGTATCGTCCTGTGTCAACAAAAGAACTTGCTGCAAGCCCTAACCAGTTTCCGCCAATTGATGACCACTCCCTGTTCATAGAGTTTATCGGACGTGTCCAATAACTTGTTGGAAGCGGGTTGGCACCGTATTCATATCCAACTGGATCTTGCTGGACCGTAAGCGTTGCGCTTGCACTGCTTGGAAGGAAAGTGTCATTGACAAAATCAAGCCCAAGTGAAATTAGATTGAGAGATAAGCCTGGAGGATAAGGATTCTCATTTTGTCCTACTTGTCCTGGAAAGCTAAAGTCGAATTTGTAATCGCCAACTTGATCAGGTGTATACCTCGTCCCAGCGCCGCCATTGACATCGGAATCAAATGGTCCTATCGTCTCAGTGTTTCCATCAGGTTTAGTAACCGTGACAGTCAGATTGTGCCATCTCGATCCCCACGGACCTTCAGCTCCAATCGGTACCTTATCAAGCCAGAATGAAACAGTAGCTTGTTGTCCGACACCGATAGGGTCAGGTGCAACGTTAATGAATGCATACGTTTTAACGGTAATTGGTGGAGTATGAGCAGTTGCTGCAGGCAAAGTGACGAGCGAAATTGCAAAAGCAAAAATCAGAAACAAAGCAAGCAAAGAGTTTCTAGTTTTATTATTGGTTTTAACTGAATTTTTCATTTTGATTTCTTCCAATTTTTCAGTAATAAAAAATAACACTGATATATTTTTAAGATATTGTGGTGTCAGATAAACAACACATTAAAAAGCGGCATATAACAAGAATTAATAGCAAATAATACAATGAAACAATAATTATCCTTAAATGATAACTAAGAATTTTGAGAATATTGATTTCAATAACCTGTAAAAGCTGGGTTCAACTCCATTGCAAGCAAGGGTTTATCTGATCTTATCTCGGGGAGAAAAAGAAAAATACTAACGGTTTCAAAGTTGGCTGATATAGACCGATCAAACACTTACCGCACGATTATTCAACTACAAATAGGGGATTGATCGTAAAAATCTTAGGTTATACCGAACTTCTACCAAGCGGTTCATGCCAGTATACAAAAAATAGCCCATGGTTTGATGCGAAAAATCACGAATAAGTCGGGACGAACCAACCAGAAGAACAAAGTTCCTTATAATTAAAAAACAAAAAACAGCAGAAAAACAAATAATCAACACCTACAAAAAAGTCCAAAAAAGTTTTAATCTTCTAATCAACAAAAAAACGCTTTGCGGATGAGTAATTGATTTAGCTGAATACCAATTATTTTGCGTGAAGCGCGGAATAAAGTACTGGGTGATTACTGAAAAAAAGGGAACCAGAAGTTATCCAAAAAAACTTCAAGCTTAATGGCAGAACTTAACCTTCAGATTAGGTACATCGTAATTGCACCCAACGTAGAATTTGTAATCGTAGACAAAAAAAAGAGGTCAACGCCACTTTTGTACCAAATTCAGTATTAGGAGAGGCCCCCTATTTTTATTGACCATACAGGTTGCGAGAAATCTTCCAAACGTATTTTGAAATTGTATGGAACCAAGCACAAGAATACAAACCTGATGAATAATACTAATCGAAATTGGCTTATGCCATCTGTTACTCTACCATTGTTTAAAAAGCGCTTCTCGCAGGGTTAGCTGGGATATCTGGTAAGGGGTAGGCTGTAAAATTTCTTTAGGATAAACAATATGCAAAAACGAAACGGCGATTAACCGTTAATTTTATCCAGAGCTCAATCAATCCATTATTTCGCTGTGTTTCTTCACAAAAAAGGGAGGGGGTGTGTTAAATTTTTTGTCCAGTTTAAGGCCGTTTTCGCAATGTCAATACTGCAAGTATTGCGCCGATTATGATCACTATGACTGCGATGACCGTGATTCCTAGCATGAGGTCGCTTGTCGTCGCAAAGTTGTTTGCTGTGGTTGCTGTTGGGGCAGGAGTTGTAGCAGAGCTTGCATACATATATGTCTGTGCTGTTGATCCATAGTAGCTGCCTGAGCCAGCAAATGTTGCGATAACTGTGTAGTTGCCAGGAATGTCCGGAGTCCAAGTTAATCCATACGCACCAGTGCCGTCGCTTGTGGTGGTGCCAATGTTTCTGTAGTTGCCATTAGAATCAAGCACGCTTAGTGTTACCGGTACTCCTGTTACGTTGTGAGGCATCGGCTGTTGTTGATACACCGCTTCCATAAATTGACTCATGCTATCATCAGAAACACAAGGTAAGCCATTGGGGAAGTTAGCTATAACTCCATTCATTTGTGAGCCTGCTGAGACATCGGTAACTGATCCAGTTATGGTTACTGGTGTTGCGGTTGTTACTCCAACATTTGGCGCTGCAACGGTAGTTTTACTTGGTCCTGTGCCCCATGCGTATATTTGATTGTCATAGCTATTATCTGACAATAAAATTCCGTCAGAAAGTACCTTAGTATTGCCCTGGGTACCTCCGAAATCCAATGTGTCCCATATTTCTTGTCCAGTGGAAGCGTTTAAAGCATACATCCTAGCGCCTTTATACACAGGTGGAGTATAGTCATGGCTTGATGCGAGATAAAGCGTACCGTCACCCAGAACTGCTGCATTGCTCCAAAATGGCCATACACCATAGGGTGTATCAAAGCCGGCACTTCCCGCGGTCCAACCCCACTCTTTGGCACCCGTTGTGAGATTGTAGCAATATACTTCTCCGTTTAAGCTCCAAGTGTAGAGATTGCCATAGCCGATAATTCCTTTACCTTGTAAATCGTAGTAGCCCCAAGTGCTGTTGTAAGGCGTGGTTGGTCCCCAAAGTTTCGCTCCTGTGGTGGTGCTATACCCTGTCCAAGTCATCGTCTGGGCATTAAAGTCCACGTAGACTCCGTCTCCTGCGGCTACAATGTTTTGAGTGGTATACGAAGTCAGCGTTCTGTTTACTGGTCCCCATAATAGTTGT
Organism: Bathyarchaeia archaeon; assembly: GCA_046706605.1. Taxonomy (GTDB): domain Archaea; phylum Thermoproteota; class Bathyarchaeia; order Bathyarchaeales; family Bathycorpusculaceae; genus Bathycorpusculum. The sequence continues at coordinate 6,735 of JBJKPJ010000194.1, forward strand.
CCTGTTGCAGCGTTGACACCTGCATCGATTCGGTAACCTAATCCGCCTCCTCCAGGAGTTCCTACATCGGGGATTACTGCTGCCTGAGCGAAGGTAGGTGAAGTCAAAATTGCAACGTTGTTGTCAATTGAAGCAACACTTAACCCCGGAAATATTGACAGCCCTGAAACGGTTGTTGGTATGGGTACGCTCCACTGGTTTCCTAAGCTCCAGTTAAAAGTCGCTCCTTGAGGTGGTCGCCAGATTTCGCTTGCACTATAGATCGCATATAGATTGTTGGCTTGAGATCCTTTTTGTATGCATAGGCTTGAGTTCCACATTGTGAGTAAGCCATTAGAAGTACTATAACTTAGAATCTCTCCGTTTGGACCCTCTGCAAGTGTCCCTGGACTCGGGTAGGCAATGTTTAGTATCCATTGTCCTGTCATGGCATCATACATTGACCACACGTTGGTAGCTGGGTTTAGAGCTGCTGGATTTAATACCCAACCTTGGCTTCCTACAGGCGCTGTCCACAGATATGCGTGAGCGCCGTACTGGTTTCCCGTAATAAACTGTTGTATTTGACCGATATTTAGTTGCCCAGTGGTGTTCTCTGTCCACAATGTTTGGCCAGTGCGCAAATCCACAGCTGTTAGAGGTCCTGGGTTGTTCATCGCTCCAGGGTATTCAGTGTAGTAAAGCACTCCATTTATAACTACAGGATTACCAAATTTTGCTTCGTAAGCAGTTCCTGTCGCGTAAAGTCCTGTTTCACTGCTACCGAATTCACCTCCAATCTGACCTCCGAAAGCCATTGGTTTCGTCCACAATACATGGGCAGTCTCAGGTCCTTGAGTGTACGGTCTGAAGTTTCCCGTGCCATTGACTTCGAATGAGCCAAGCCAGTTTCCGCCAATTGATGACCATTCTCTATTCATCGAATTTATTGGACATACCCAGTATGATGTCGGGATCGGATTCTGTGGATAGGCTGTCGTGGGTACTGGCGTTTGTTGTACATTGAGGGTCATTGTGTTAGAAGTTGAGGCAGTGTAAGTATCGTTGATGTATTGGTATTGTGGGTGAATAGTACCCAGCGATGCGTTAGAATAAGGGTATGGATTCTCGTTTGTGATGATTTGTGTGGGAAAGTGACCTACAAAAGTATAATTTCCTTCCATGGTAGGGGTGTAGGTGGTCCATGTGCCTCCTGCGGCGTCTGAGGAAAAGGGTCCTAGAGTTTCAGTTGTCCCGTCAGGCTTGGTTACTGTCACTGTCATGTCGTGCCATTTATATCCCCATTGTCCTTCTGCTGTTGGAGGTACCTTGTCAATCCAGAAGTTCACGAAGGCAGCTTGTCCGACTCCTATAGGATCAGGTGAAACATTAAGAAAGGAATATGTTGGAATAGTCCACGGTGGTGTGTGTGCGGATGCGTTTTGGATTAAAGGAATTGAGGTTGCTATCGAAGAAATCAGAAGCATAGCTATAACTATTGCTAATTTTTTAATTGTTGACAATTTTTATTTTCTCTCCTTGCTTTCGAATAATTAAAAAATTTATTTAAGAATTAGTGGTGTATATCAACCGCCCCATCAGTTTTGTATCATGGAACAAAGAACGCCCAAAAAATGGCTCCAGCCTGCTACTATAGTTAATGATTACAGGAGTAAGCAACAAGTGGTCAGGTTGCTACGCACACTATGTTTTAATGGGTTTGCTGGGGCTCTGGACCAAATAAAGGAGAAAGAGCGAAAACGCAAAACGCTCCTTACGAAACTATAGCTATTCTTGATGCGAAACTAAACCAGAGCCCACTCAGCCCACAATTTTACCACTGCATTATTCAAAAAAACTAAAAAAGGGAGGGAAAATAGTTCCCATAGATTTTCACTTTATGGTTTTTTCCTGAGAGCAAAGATTATGACGACACCGACAACTATGATAGTTACGATAATACCGATGATACCTGGAACTAAGTAAAGGTCAGCCATTGATGCCGGTTGAGTCGGCTGCGGTGTTGATGTTGCTGCTGGTTCAGATGCATAGAAACCTGTTGATGCCATGGATGCATAGTAAGAGTCTGTCCCAGGGAAGCTAGCATAAACTGTATAGTCGCCTGATATGTCGGGTGTCCATGTATATGAGAACGTCCCAAGTGCAGTACTTGTAGTGGTTCCAATTTGACGGTAGTTACCATTGCTGTCCATAACGCTCAGAACGACAGGGACACCAGTTATGTTGTTTGGCATTGGCTGCTGCATATACACAGATTCCATAAAGCTACTCATGCTATCATCAGAAACGCACGGCAATCCATTAGGGAAGTTTGCTGCAACTGCTTGTTGCTGAGAACCGGCTGAAATGTCTGTAATAGAACCGTCTATGACTATAGGTGAACCAACTGATGTAACAGGGTCAGGTACGTTAACGGTGGTTTTGCTTGGTCCCATACCATAAGCGTATATCTGATTATCATAGGCATTTAGCGTTGTCAGGACACCGTATGCAATAGTGGGATAGCTGTCAACATCGAAAGAAAGTATGCTCCATACAAGTGAACCGTCTGTACAGTTAACGGCAAGGAATTTTGCTCCAAGAAACAATGGCGGACTATACTCATGCCCGATAGGAACGAATAGAACTCCGTCAGCAACAGCTCCCTTAGTAAAGGTCCATATCGGCCATATACCATAAGGAGTTGTAGTCCCGCTAGGACCTATTAGGTTGGTTGTATTAGTGTACCAATTGATAGCTCCAGTTAGCACGTTTACAGACCATATGCCTCCACCGAATGAAGAAATGTACTCAGTGGCATTATCAGCAATGAAACCCATGTATTGGCCTATGCTATCGTAAGGATTCGCGGGCACAAGTGAAGTTTCCCAAAGCTTATCTCCTGTAGTCAAACTGTAGCCCTCCAAAGTGTGAGTATCCGAGTTGGGCACAGTAAAGACCCCGTAGCCTATACCATTACCACCATAATCTATTGTTGTATACGCGGGCTGTGTTGTATTTCGTATCCATAGTTGTTGTCCTGTGGTTTCGCTGTAACCTGCAAAAACTACCCATCCGCCTTGGAAGAAATTTGATACGCCAGCGTCCGCCATTGAATACATAACAACTACGCCACTATTGATATCATAAATCGCGAGTGGCGTGTACCATGTCAATGGTAATGGGTTGCCATTATAAGTTGTTGCTACAGGTTGTGCGAATTCTATGCCGTAATCAAAGGGAATGACGCCGTTTTGTGGAGGTCTCCAT
>JBJKPJ010000195.1:0-3136 GCA_046706605.1 Bathyarchaeia archaeon
GCTTTAGTCCCAAAACGTAGATTATGGCGCGGTTTAGAGGTGCCCCTCTACCAATGAACGGGTCAACTGCTATACCCTTGCTCTTGTCCCACGCCAAAGTTACTTATCTCCCCCTCAACTTTGGAAGGAAGAAGCAAATCACAGGAACCCGCTTATTATTGTGGCGATAGTCTCTTTGGCGGTTCTGATTCGAGGGAAAATTTTTCTACTGTAGAAACGCCTTGGGCAAAATTCTTTCTGAGACCCTATATAAATGAAAATTGGATTTTCATGGAGCAAATCGCCCGCAACCAGCTAGTTTTACTGGTTTTCGTCGTGTTTTGAAGGGGTGATTTCTACCGTAGAAACAGATTTCACATCGCATTTCTACCGTAGAAAAAGGAATCTGCTTCTAGAGAAGTTATTTGCGGGGGGAAAGCTATGGATCATCTTTGGCCAAGAATTCAAGGTGCACTTTTTTGCCTTCCCTATAACCTCTAATCTCGATTTCCTTCTCGCTTAGAAAACGCAGCAGCTCATGAATATCTTTGGGAAAGTTCAATGAAACCTCTTCGTGATTGTAAACTATTCCCCCGTTTTTGTAGGATTTTGGCACCATGCGGAACCGTATCTTCACCACAACTAAGCTTTCTCCGCAACGTTTGTTTGCGATTGCCTCGTTTTCTTAGTGACTATTTTGAGTTTGTCTCGGACTGCATCCTTGACGAAATCCTTAGGGTTTGTGTAGCCTAAGTTTTTTTCTTCGCCGACCTCTCCTATACGGCTCATCATTTCTTCTGGCAACAAAACGGCTTGGTTCGTGAGCGCTTGAAGGGCGTCTGAGTAGGTTTGTGGTTTTCGAGATTTCGCCATGAGAAGCCCCAGTATTCCTGTCAACCGGGCATGCGCATCATCGGGAATTTTTATTGTCTTCATTTACTTCACCTGTTTCCTGAGTTATCCATTTTGGCTTGCCGTCTACTATTTCTCGATCACACGGCGCCGGACAAGGAAGCCCCAAAGCGGCAAACACTCCAGCCTCGTCTGCACCCGCAACTGCTACATTATCTTTGAGCAAGCCTTGGCTGTACTTTAATCGCATCCCTTTTGTGAAAGCTTGACCAGCCAGCCACATATTATGGTCAGCAGATCCCGTGCGCACAAGCAAATGAATGCCAAACGTTGACGGCTCCGAACGGTAAAAATCCACTTGGAAAAAACCATTTTCGCATGGTGCGTATGCTTTGATTACGGCGTTACCTTGACAGCCAGGCTTTGCTTTTAGGCGCTTAAGTTCCTCACCTATCTTTTGCCATTCTCTATCGCTGTTCGAAACAACGACAAAGTCGAGGTCGTGCACCTTGAGACTTTGTCGTCTGATACTGCCAGCAATCTCTATTTTGTCACAATAAATGCACATTGTGGCTTTGATACCGTTTGCTAGGGTTTCAGCTTTTTTTAAGTCCAGTTCTGAAAGGATTGGGGCTTCATTTTGTGGAAATAGCGTGGACTGCTTCATAGCTTTACCTTCTCTTGCGTGTTATTTTCTTTATTTGACATGAAAGGATCAATTTTTTTGAAAAGTCGTTTTAGCTCTCTTTGTTCGCTTTTTGAATAAAAAAGGCCAATCATTTCGTTTCTACCCTTCTCGGTTACTTGAATGATATCTTCTGAGCATCCTTTAGGGTCGTCAATGATTCTAAAACAGTCATCCTCTGTGAGCTCCTTAAGCATGCTTTCACGCTTCAGTTTAGGATACTTATCGAATAGTGATGAAAAGCTAATTCCGGACCAGCGTACAAGTGTCCACTTGATGGCATCCGAGTAGATCTGAGGGCGACTTTCAAGCAACTCTATTAACTGTTGTTTTGGACTCTTTTCTTCGCCAGCTTCACTGTTTGTCATTTTCGATGACCTCCTTTTGTTGTTTGTTTAGCCGCTCAAGTTTCTCTATTTTTAATTGCTGAGCAAGCAATATACTCATAACCATAGGCTCAAACAGTATTGGGTTAGTTGCACAGCTGCTCTCAGAAGAATAGCTTCTGCCCATATCCATCAGCTGCTCAAACGCTTCCCGATCCTCCTTCCGCAAAGCCCTCTCAAAGCCATCCCACTTGTGGATTTCAATCTCAAGCGCCACACGATATGATTCAACGGTCTTACCCATCTTCTTACGCCTCCATGTCACTATTCTGTTTCATAGGCATCATCTGGGGCTAACGCTCTACACCCAAATGCCTTAAAAAGAAAATGCAGAAACGTATGTTTGGAGCAGGGGAGAGGGATTGGTGAAAATGAGGTTAGGCCAATCCTTTGTGTATTTGACAGATGCAAGTCCCTATAATTTTGGGAGTATCATTTATCATGGCTTCGTTGACTATCTCGATTTGCGTTCTAGTGCTGTAATTTTCGCCAAATAGACCGAGGAGGCTTAGGAGTTTGTTGACAGCCAGACTTGCAGTTAATGTGGTTAGCGAAATTATGCTCGGTTGACTTTCTATAGGTTGGGCGTATCCCTCGTTGACTAGTTTTTGCCTTTCTTCTGCAGGAAGAGATTCTTGCAAAATCACATTTCCATCCAGTACACCCGTGCACCAGAGGCATGCATTATCAGGGGTAACGACCTGTACTTTGGCGATCGTCTGCTCAATAGATTTGTCGTTTCTTAGGTGAATACGGCAGCCTGAATCAATCAAGGGTATATAGAAACGCACACATAGATCATTGATAACGGCTCGGCTTGAAAGATTATCCGTGCAGCCGAAGATTACATCTGAATCTGATAATTCAGCGATGAGATTAGTCTTGGTGATATCGGCTATGATTGTAATTACCTTTGCCGAAGAAAACTTCCTTATGTGTCTGGCTATTACGGAAACTTTTGGCTTTCCTATGTCTCCTGGAACTGACCCGTAAACCCTAGCCAGATTGGATTTATCTATTTCATCAGGATCAATCAGCCTGAGTCTTCCAACTCCCATGCGAGCCAGCTGCATTGCCACTGGTGCCCCTACGCCGCCCAATCCAACGATTGTTACAGTCAAGTTTTGTAGCTTCTGTTGTGCTATTAGTCCAATGGCTTTTATTTGGCGGTCGAATTCTTCTCTGATGATCCTTTTTTCTCTCTTGTTGCCGACGGTATTGAAGTGATTTATGG
>JBJKPJ010000196.1:0-3159 GCA_046706605.1 Bathyarchaeia archaeon
ACCCCACAGCGAGAAGTATCAAAATTGTCATAATCTTATTGATGAGCTTTCTCTTGAACGAAATATCTGTGGACAAATCAGATGTTGAAGTAATGGTCTCATCTGCCCCCTTAAGCCTTAACCTTCGTCCCACGCGTCGTCCTCCAAAGCAGTAATCGAGCAAAAATGTTAATTATTAACGCTATAAAGAACAAGACTAAAGCAATCTCGATAATTGCTGATAGAAAAAGTCCTTGTGCCTCACCCAGTTGATTCGCGATCAAAGAAGCCAAAGAATAACCTGGTGAAAACAGGTTCGCTGTAATATTAGGGGTGTTTCCAATTAACATGGTTACTGCCATTGTTTCGCCAACAGCACGTCCTAAACCAAGAACGAAAGCAGCAAATAGCCCTGACCTAGCGAAGGGTAACACACTTTTTTGTGTAACTTCCCAATCTGTAGCACCCAGCGAATACATGGCTTCCCGCTGGCTATTTGGAACTGAATTCATCACATCCCTTGAAACAGCTGAAACAGTTGGAATTATCATTATTGCTAAGATAACTCCCGCAGTGAAAAAACTTGTTTGCAAAGGTGTTCCCCCAAATAGAGGAATGAAACCAAGGGCGCTGTTTAAGGGAATTTGTATGTATTTTTGTAAGAGCGGAGCCAGAATTATTAATCCCCAGAGACCAAAGATTACGCTGGGAACTGCTGCCAAGAGATCAACCAAGGTCCCAATAAGGAAACCAACAGTTCGATGACCTTTTAGCTTCTCAGAAATGAATACAGCTACCCCTATACTAATCGGTAGCCCAATAAGGATAGCAATTGCTGATGTTAATAAAGTTCCATATATAAATGGTAAAGCACCGAAAACTTGATGTTCAGGATCCCATCTTGACCCTGTTAAAAAACTAAATCCAAACTTAGTTATTGTGTCGGATGAATCTAAAAAGAGTTCTACAGCCAGTGCGACAAGAAGACCAATAATAAACAATGCTGCTGCTGCAAGCATGATTTTTAATAGTGTATCTCCTCGTACAATCTTCATTAGCCTACACCGGCGAGGTTAGTTTAAACAAAAAAATAAAAGGGGTTAAATGCTTTTAAGCCTAGCTTAGCAACCCTATTGGATTTCCGTTGTAACTTATCATACCGATGGTTGCGGTGTTGATGGCTACGATGTTTTGTGGCAGTGGAGCATATCCTAAAGTTGAAGCGTATGCTTGACCTTGGTTAATGACCCATGTCAAGAAGCTGACTACTGCAGCACCTGTATTGTAGTTTGACTGCGATTGATACACTAGAGCATAAGTTAGGGTAACGATCGGGTAGATACCGGGTGTTTTGTTGTTGAGGATGCTGTCGATGATTGAAACGTCTGCCCAAGATTTGTCTCCTGCGGGTAGACTTGAAGCTCCTTGTGACAGCGAGGCTTGGATGTTTGACACATTGGCGAGGACGAAGTCGCCGTTAGCGTTTTGTACAGTTCCGTAGGAAATTTGACCTGCGTTCTGAATTTCATATGCAATTTCGAGTGGACCAATAGCTCCATTGGTTGAAGCAATTCCTTGTGCTACCCCAGCATTTCCCTTATAGCCTGTGCCAGTTGGCCAAGCTGGAGATTTGCTCTTTCCCGGACCATTTGCCCATGCTGTGCTAACTTGAGAGAGGTAGTCAGTGAAAGCAAACATTGTTCCGCTTCCGTCAGATCTGTGAATTACGCTGATTGACGTGCTAGGTAATTGTGCTGCTACGCTGGGGCTTTGTAGGGCTGCGATTGCTGGGTCATTCCAGGTTGTTATGGTTCCTAAGAAGATGTTTGCAAGGACGGTGCCAGTGAAGTTTAGACCGTTTTGGCATATTGAGCCATTAGCGAGTTTGAGGTTATAGGCTGGTACGACTCCACTTGCAGATATTGGGATAGTTAAAGCAACTGAGCCGCTTGGGAGGTTAGCGATGTCTGATGCTTGCAAGGGTGCATCTGATTCGCCGAAAGCATTGACTTTGTGTGTGAAGTCAGAGATTCCTTGTCCGCTTCCAACTGCGTTATAGTTTACTTGGACTTTGGATTGGTATTGGTTATATGCTACTTGCCAGTCTGCCATAAGAGGAGCGACAAGTGTACCGCCTGAGCCCAAGATAGTTGTTGAGGGTGCTATTGTTGGTGCAGGTGTTGGTACGGGAGTGGGAGTTGGATTGGATGGAGTTGCGGTTGGATTTGTTCCAGATGGGGTTGCAGTTGGGGAAGTCCCGGCAGGGGTTGCTGTGGGAGAGGTTGTTGGAGTTTCGGTTGGTGTTACAGTTGGCGTTGGTGTTGGTGCCACTGAGTTAGAACCTAAATAACTGTAAGCTGCTACTGAGCCAATTATTATAGCGATTACAACTATTGCAATTGCAATTGTGTATGTTCCTTTCATATTTTTTCCCACGTGCATGTATAAGGAACTGGGTAATATATGCGCTCAACATATAATACAAAAATCAATATAGCAATATATAAAATATATATTATTTATAAAAAATGAATGAAAAACAACAAAAAAATACAAAATATGACTAAAAAATAACCAAATAAAAAAATGCTGGTTTTTTTAACTGGAACTGATTTACCGTTTAGGAATCAGCATACTTGCACAAAGCAGAGTAATTCAGAACTTTGCATAACGCTGGAATCGTCAATCAGGTGAGCGGTTCCGTCGGGACAGTATACTTTGTCGCCTCGCCGGGCTTTTTGGTAGCGTTTGCTACACTCTTTTAGTTTTATGCAGCCATCACAATCTCGGGATAGCATTTTCATATTCACCTCTACACTTAGTCAACATAAAAATAGCCTTCCTCACCTATAGAGATACCCTTCATAGTCTATATATAAAGCATAGAAAACGCAGAGCCCATATCAACAACAATCTGCAACAACTAGTGAAAAACAAACAAACATATAGGAAAACTTTAAGAAACTAGAAAAACACTCAACCAAGATAATGAATCAACCAAAGTTGAAAGCCAAAGGCATATTCTTGGATTTAGATGGCACAATCGTGGATTCCACAGAAGCTTATATTGAAGCAGCAAAAATCGCCTTCAGAACCATTAAAGAAACGCCACCCCAAAACCAAGTTCTGCTTGAAATTCCCCGCAGGATAGAGCAGCAGCTTTCAATTAACGACTTAACC
>JBJKPJ010000197.1:0-2189 GCA_046706605.1 Bathyarchaeia archaeon
CTGGTAACATGACAAGTAAAAAGGCATGTAAACCAATGCAACTGCTTCTCTTTTCTGTTTAACCCCTAAATCGCCAAATTCCAGCAGCGTTGACTCCTGCTGTTTAGCTATCTGATCAACTTGGACAATGATGTTTTGGGTTAAATCCTCAATCTTTTCCATCTCGTTTTTGATAACCTTAACTTCAGCATCCCTCGTGGCTTCAATTTCTTGCAACTCTTTACCTGCATCTTTGACTTTGGCGTCATTGTCCAGCTTGAACTGAACCAAATCTTTTTTATGAGTCTCCTCCGCCTCTTTTGTTTGGTTTTCCAGTTCTTTTAGTTGGGCTGAGATTTCGGGGCGCTTATCTTTTAGCTCGCTACGTTTCTCTTTCCATTTCTGTTCAGTGGCATCGTCCTTGTTGATTGCAGCGGTTTTTATTTCTGCTTCCGCTTTTTCTATTTCCACTTCCAGCTGCTCTTTTTCTTTCTCGTATTTCGCGGTGTCTTTATGCAGATTCGCAGTTTTTTGTTCATACTCGGATGAAACTTTGGTGATTTGGTCTGAGTATTGCTTGTTTATTTCCACGAGTTTAGTATCCAAAGCCGTCTTTGCTTTCTGGATTTGACCGCTATATTTGTCTTCAACAGCTTTGATTTCTTGGTTGGCGACAACTTGGACTTGCTGGGTTTTTGTATTTAGCAGTTTGATTATCTCGTTTAAAGAGGCTATTTCTTTTGTGAGTTTGCTTTGTGTGTCTTCTATATTCTGGAGCATTTTGGCAACGCCGTCTTTTTCTAATGCTGGCATGACCAGAACGGCTTCGTTTACTGGCAAATCCGTGGTTGTTGCCAGCTTGGTGTACTCTAAAAATTCTGGGATAAATTCAGGGTCGTTTAACAGACCTTCGATGATTAGTTTCTGTTCATTGTTTGAGTTCTGGAAATAGTTTTGGTTGTTGGAGAGAAAGTTTGAGTAAACTTGACGTGCATTTTGTTGGCTGTTTAATGATTCTTTAAATGCATCAAGGTCAGGCAAACTTGAGTATAATACTGTGTGGGAAACAACGTTTAATCCATCTAACAGAACTGTGAATTCCTTGAAGGGAGTAAACCAAAACGGATAATAGACTTTTGAAATAAAGATGAGTTTTTCTGGCTCTTGTTTCTTTAAAAAGCCGCCTCCTTTATCTCTGTCTAACTCGGCTAAACAAAAAACCGCAGCTTTCTCAACGTCTCCATTGAACGCTTCGCTTGGTTGAGTGTATATGGTGAAGGGCAAAATGGTTTTTTCATTTTGTTTTTGCAAAGTAGCCAACCATCAGGAAAGGGATAGCTAAGTTTGTATTTTGCATTGGAAGCAATTTAAGATTTACTATTTATTTTATAGATAAACGTCCACAAAAAGTTTTAACTTGTAAACCCTCATCTTCTATTCATAAGATAAGGAGGTCCCTTTCCATGTCATCAGACGAGGAAAACAAAGAAATCACCGTTAAAGCCCCCACAAAACCAACGCTATCTCCTGAAAAACAAGCTGAAAAAGCAGCCCAAAAATCTCTTGAAACCGAACGCTTTGGGGTTCTCCAATTTCCCCAAAAAATCAGCAAATACCTCGGCGTCACCGTGGCTTTGACAGGGATTTTGCTTGTTTTTCTTTCTATTTATATGAGTGCCACGGGTCAAACAGGCGGGATCCTTTTGTCTTTGGGTAGCGGGTCACTTAGTTTATTGTTGTGGGGTTTTGTCGGGCTTCTGAACGTTGTTATTGGCTTCCTTTTTCTTGGGCGCGATTAGCCACTTTAACCTTTTTTCTCGGAAAACCAAAAGAACCCCGCAGAGCACATCAACCACGCCAAGAAACGCAACTGCCGCAACCATAACTTGGTTTTGGAACACGCTGTTCATGTCTACTGCCCCTGTCGAGGTCAAAACCACAATTAAAAGGACGATGAATCCTGTGAAAGAAACAAATCCTCCTAAAGCAATTTTTAAACGATCGCTAGTCGACAGAGTTGACAAGGATTTAACCATTTATGGATAAGCAGACAGCTAGAACATAACTGTTTTGTTCTCGGCATCGCTTCGAATTTAGGAGGGTTGGGTCGTTTTCATGTCTGTTTTTCGGGTTGCTGTCCCGCTTTTTTCAAAGATTTCTTGACCCAATGTGACGATCGTTGTGTTGTTCGACCATATAATCGGTGTCGG
>JBJKPJ010000198.1:0-4253 GCA_046706605.1 Bathyarchaeia archaeon
CCATGAACCACAATCAAATTGTCAAGGTCTGCCCGTTTGATTTCTTCTGCCAAGCGGTTTATTACTTGAGTTTTGGGGGTTGCTTCTTCTGCTTTGTCGGTTATGGCGCTGCCACCGAGTTTTAGGATAATAGGGTTTGCATCGTTCATCGCAAATCTTAACCTACTATGTCTATTTGAGTTCTGCTAATTTAACGTTACAGTCCAATTCTGTATCAACTCCAAACCAAAACCAACCCAGTCACATAAAAATGAAGGCGACAATTTACCTAAGACAAAACCCTAGAAATAGCTGTTGTTTTTTTCTAAGTTCCCTTATATAAAAAATAAACAGAGAAAAACGGAAAGTTAGAGCAAAGTAACCGTGTCATTTTCTATGATTACTTTGTCGCCCGTTTTGATTTTGCTGATATCAACTTTGTCAACGAAGGGAATTTCGCTGATTATGGCTCCGACGGCGACGATGGTTTCGGTTTCTTTGTTTATCATGGCGGCAGGTGCGGTGCCGTTTTTCTTCATACGATAGAGCGTGTAGCTGCCAACTGTGCTGCCTTTACCCTGGGGGAACACAAGGATTTTGTCTTTGATGCTTTGCCCGTTGAGCTGGTGTCCTTTCTCAATGATTACGCCTGTGTTTGGGTCAATGCCACCGTAAAACGAAATCGGCATCTCCGACACAAGCGCTTCGCCTCCAGCCTTCCCTTTGTAGATTATTCTGCCCTTCATTTCCATTTTCCAGTCACCGCCGCATTAATGCATTCTTGGATGCTGCCCATTTTGGTTTTCATAAGGTTCTGTCTACTGTAGAAGCAGCCCTTTGCTGATGTGGTCGCAAGTGCTTTGAACCTGCCTTTAAGGGGAGCGACTGCCATGCAGGTGTCGCAGGCAAATTTGCCGCCTGCCGCCTCAATCACCGCTGTGTAGCCCCGTTTGTCCGCAAGCTGCTTAGCCGTCCGTGAGGTGGCAACCCAAAGCTCGGTGCCCCCCTTGACTTTTTTGTCCCTGATTAGGTCGGCGATTCGGTGGATTTCTTTGATGCTGCAGTGAGGGCAACCGACACAGACAAAGTCGATATCGCTGACTTGGTCGTTTATGGCGTCGTAGGCACCTTTTAGGTCTGCTTGCTCAATGGTTACTGTGTCTTTAGGCTGGGTTTGCAAATCAGCACCTGGGGTTATGCCTTTCATGTAGAAGAGCGGTTTGGCGCCGTATGTGACCACGGATGCACAGAAAGATTTCAGCTCGTCTAAGTCCCCGGTTTTGATGCCTGTTATGTATGAGATTTTGTTTTCTGCCTTCCTGCCAATTGTATAACCTAACGCTCCCCAATCCGACAACTTGGACAATTTTGCATTAACCTTAACATGCATGTCGGGAACACGGTTTTCGTCAAGGTGCAAGCCGTAGTTAGGGGTTTTACCTACAAACGCCGCCGCTAAAGCGGATGGACCGCCTTCGCGGTTGGTTCTTGCCCCAAGTACCGAGTTCGCAAACGTGACAGCGCTAGATTCTGACCATGCGACGTGTTCACAGTAAAGCGGCAGGTTCCCAATCAAATAGGGCGTACAGGTGCAGCTAACCAGTATGCCCATGCGTTGGAAGGCATCAATGACGAGGTTTTGTTTTTCTGCAAATTCGGGGCTGATGCCGAGTTGCTGCCAGTTCTCAAGGTCCATGCCCGCGGGGTTTAGAGTGGTTAGAACTTTGACTTTACCGTCGGCTGCCAGCGTGTTTAAGAATTCTAGTCCCGCGTCGCCGAGGTTGTGCTAGCTGACACCTGCAACTTGGACACTACCCACATTGATTAGGCTTTTTGCGCCGAAAATCTCGCCTAACGCGACAAGGATTTCCATGCTTTTCCGCACGGCGTAGCCTTCCGCGCCAGCCAGCATCGCTTGTTCTTGTTTTGTTAGCTCCATAGATATCACAGGTACTTGTTTAAATCAACTTTAATGTAATCCACTTTAGCAAAACCCTTGCCCGTGGAAACTAACGGTATCGTCGCGTCTAAACCTGCTTTAGAAGTGGTGGCTTTCTTGCCCTCGCTCAAATCGCCAGAGGGATCCAGCGACGAGCCATGCTGGTTGGACAATATTATTGAGTTTTTGTCAGCTTGGAACCGTGTGGCAATAGCCCACTCGACATCGTGTGGATCATAGATGTTGATGTCCTCATCAACGATGACACAGTGCTTGAGCGACCCGTGACCTTTGAAGGTGGCATCTATAGCTTTGTTTCCGTCGTCGGGATTTTGTTTTTTGATTTGGACCACAGCGTGGAGCCAACTGCATCCGCCTGGCGTGATGTATACGTCTCGGCACTCGCAGACTTTGTTGACTTCCTTAAAAATAGTGGGTTCTTTGGGCATGCCCATGAGGAACTTATGCTCGTTTTTGCCCGCCAAAATCGTTTGATAGATTGGGTCTTGCCTGTGAGTAATGCATTTGATTTCTACGACGGGTTGTTGGCGTTCGCGATCCACAATGCCCGTCAAGTCAAGGAAGGGTCCTTCTGAGGCTTTCTCTTTAGAAATGCGTCCTTCCAAGACGAATTCGCATTCTGCAGGAACCTCCAAATCAACTGTCTTGCATTTGACCACGTCGGTTTTTTCCAGCGCATTTGCCATCCCCAACTCGTCTACGCCCATGGGTAGGCTTGTAGCTGCCGAAAGCAAGGTAGCGGTGGCGTTGCCAACGCAAATAGCAATGTCCAGCTCTCCGCCAGCCTTCTTTAAGGCGGTGTCGGTGCCGCGGTTCTCTACGATGCGCGCGACAAGGTGGTTTTTGTCTTTTAGCATCAAACGGTGGAAACACATGTTCTGGCCAAGCTCGGGGTCTTTTACAATTGAGACGGCTGAGGCGATGTATTTTCCTCCATCTTTGTCGGTGTAGTGCATGATGGGTAGCTTGGTTACGTCCACGTTGGATTCGACAACTTCTTGGCAGAGCGCTGTTTGCACCATTTGCGGCGGCTGAGGATGCTCAATGGCGCTTAGCAGTTTGGGCAAAAGTTGCTCTTTGCTGACACCAAGCTGGCGGCAAATCAAATCTTTGCTGGAAACCAACCCCGCAACAACAGGGATGCTGGATTCTTTGACTTTTTCGAAGTAGACGGGTTTTTCGTCCAATGCGTTTATGATGCCTGCCATCTCGAACTTGGTGGAGACAGGCTGTTTTATTTTTGTTAATTCGCCAGATTTATCTAGCTCTGAGATGAAGCTTCTTAATCCCAAGGTTTTCGCCCATTTCCATTACCCAACGCTAGATTAATAAGCCCATCGCAAAAGCTGAGGAAAACCCTTTGAAGCCAAACCAAACTTAGTCTGGACTCAAGAAAACTGAGGCATGTTAGCCTATCTATTATTGTGATTCAATGCCGATTTTGGTGGCTAAAAACTCGAAACCCGCCGTTTTAAAGGCAGATGCGACTTTGCCCTGTGCTTCCTTGCCAGGCGTCAACGCCATTATGCAGCCTCCGCCTCCGCCACCCGTCAACTTTGCACCAAACGCGCCCTGCTTTTGCGCTATATCCACAAGAAGGTCGAGTTCTTTGCTCGATACGCCAATTTCTTGGAGTAAGTGGTGGTTTTCGTTCATTAAGTTCCCCACTTTCTTTAGCTCGCCCAACTCAAGCGCTTTGCGCCCTGAAAATACCAAGTTCTCGGCTTGCCTAAAGAGGGTGTCGTATTTTTGAGGGTTGGCTTTTTTGCGTTCTGCTACCCCTTCCACCATGGCTTTGGTGTTAGCGACTTTGCCAGTGCTGCCGATGACGATTTCTACGGGTTTTTTTATGTGGATTTTTTGAACTATGTCTTCACCTTGCGTGTTCTTTTTGAACCACATCAAGCCGCCATACGTTGCTGCGGTATTGTCGATGCCGCTGGGGTTGCCGGCGTAGGCTTTTTCGCCTTCGTAGGCTACTGAGTTGATTTTTTCGTTTGACATGTTGAGATTGAGTTCTTGGCTGATGGCGCGTGCGATGGCTACGCTGCTGGCTGCTGAGGCACCAAGCCCGCTAAAGCCTGGGAGGGTGCCGCCTATCCAGATGTCAAGGGGCATTTGGGGGTCTAAATCCATAGCTTTTAGCATGCGTTCGATGGATTCGATTTGCTGGAGCTGTTTTTCTTGGCTGTAGCCTTTGGCGGTTTTGCGTTCATCTCTGATGTGAAGACCTTTTTGGGCTTTTTTGACTTCTGCGTTTGTGGAGGAGTCGATAGCTGAGACCACGCCTGGAACGCCGTGGACTACGAAGTGT
>JBJKPJ010000199.1:0-7264 GCA_046706605.1 Bathyarchaeia archaeon
TCATAAAAGAGCAGAAAGCCAAAGGCAAAACCATAAACTTAACTACCCACTACATGCAAGAAGCAGAGGAACTCTTTGACCGCGTGGGCATCATTGACCACGGCAACCACATCGCGCTTGGAACCCCCCAAGACCTTATCGCCAAAAACAGGGTCAAAAACCTTGAAGAAGTCTTCATCCAACTCACGGGCAGAAAGATGCGGGAGGAAGTCTAAATGAACTTTCAAAGAGTCGCAGCGTTAACTAAAAAAGAGCTCAAAAAAACCATCCGCGAACCCGCCGTGCTCTTCATGATTTTCCTGTTCCCCATAATCTTCGTGTTCGCATTCGGGGCATCTTTTGGCGGAATCGGCGGCAACCAAACCCCAACCTACCAAATCGGCGTCGTAAACCAAGACGACAGCAGCAACCAACAGTGGTCACACACATTAACCGACAGCCTCTCCAACATATCAATCCTCAAAGTCACTATCTACACTGACAACCAAAGCGCCCAAGCAGACTTAAGTCAAGGAAAAATCCAAGCCCTCATCCTAATCCCCGCAGACTTCACCAGGAGCGTCACCTCTTATTACACGACACCCAACAACACCAACCAATGGATCAACACCACTGTCCAGCTCTACCTCGACAAAGGCTCACTGATAGCAACCCAGGCTGTTCCGCCCATCATCCAACAGGTGCTTGCGGCAACAACCAACCCCAACCAGCAAACGGTGCAAAGCCCGATCCAACTTCAAACTGCCTCGCTTGTCGAAGTTAAACAGACCTCTACACTTGACTTTCTGGTCCCAGGCATGTTCACTTTTGCGTCTATATTCCTGATAATGATGGTTGGGCAATCGTTTGCGCAGGACCGTGAAAACGGTATGATGAAACGCATCCGCATTTCTCCGATAACGCCAACCGAATTCATGACCAGCCAAGTGCTCTCCTACATGGGCATCGCTCTAATCCAAGCCGCCTTGGTCTTTGCAATGACCTACGCTTTAGGCTTCCACCCCAACGTAGGCATCCCCGCATACGCATTTGCATTCGTGTTGGTGCTGGTGTTTTCCATCTCCAATGTGGGCTTTGGCTTAATCACTGCCACCATCGCCAAATCACCCGGCGCAGCAACAGGCATATCTTTCCTCTTCGTGCTACCACAACTGTTCCTTGGCACCTTCGTGGGAGCATCACTGTCAGGTGGCGCACAAGTCGCAGGACAATTCGTACCAAGCCACTACGTCACCGACGCATTAACCACCCTGTTCCTGCGAGGTGCACAAATCAGCAGCCCAACCATAATAATTGACCTAGCCATCGTGTCAGTGTCATGTGTCGCAATCTTGGCAGTCGGCATACTGCTGTACGCAAAATACTACAAAATCTAACTTTCTTTTTTTGTTTTTTATTTTGCTGCTTCCAGAACCATCGCCATCCCTTGACCGCCGCCAATGCACAGCGCTGCCAAACCGTATCTTGCTTTTTTGCGCTGCATAGCCGTCAGCAAAGTGACGATAACTCTTGTGCCTGTGCAGCCGATGGGATGCCCTAATGATATGCCGCTGCCATAAATGTTGGTTCGGTCAACACTTAAATCAAGTTCCCTCATGCAAGCGATGGATTGCGCCGCAAACGCCTCATTTAACTCCACAACGTCTATGTCATCCAAAGACAATCCTGCCAATTTCAATGCCTTCTTTATTGCGGGAACAGGACCCAAACCCATGTAAGCTGGGTCGATAGCTGATGAAGCGTACCCCACAATCCGAGCCATCGGCTTACACTTTAGGCTTTTGCATTCTTCTTCTTTCATAAGCAAAACCGCCGCTGCCGCATCATTAATGCCCGACGAGTTGCCCGCAGTTACCGTACCATCCTTTTTGAACGCAGGCTGAAGCGTCGTCATTTTCTCAAGACTGGTTTCCATGGGTCGCTCGTCAGTGTCAAAAGCCACGGAATCGCCTTTTCTCTGCGGAATTTGATAGGGCACTATTTCGTCTTTGAAGACGCCCTCTTTAATGGCGGCTCGTGCCCGCTGATGGCTCAAAAGCCCCAGTTCATCCTGTTCAGAACGGGAAATTTTGTATTTTTCCACAAGATTCTCAGCGGTTACACCCATGTGATAGCCATAGAAAATCTCGTAAAGTCCATCCAGAACCATCAAGTCCTGTAGTTCGCCGCGTCCTGTGATGTCCATCTTGTAGCCCCATCGTGCTTTAGCCATAGCGTAGGGCGCGGTGCTCATGCTTTCCATGCCACCTGCAACAATCACGTTTGCGTCGCCGGTCATGATTGCTTGGGCGCCAAGGCTTATGGATTTAAGACCTGAAGCACAAACCTTGTTAACGGTGAATGCGCTGACTTCTTTGGGGAGCCCACCGTAGATGGTTGCTTGCCGCGCCACGTTTTGTCCCTGCCCTGCCTGCAGTACATTGCCCATGATGACTTCATCGACGACGATTTCTTGCGTGTCGCTATCCCAATTTTGGTATTTGCGTTCAAGGTCAATTAAGCCTGAATCCAGAAGTTTAGCCCTAAACTCCTCATTATCCTTTGCTGGAACAGGGCGCAATCCATTTTTTGCCAGCACTTGGTTTACCACTCTGCTGCCAAGTGAAACAACGGAAACATCCCGCAAGGCACCGCCGAAATTTCCAATAGCTGTTCGAACTGCACCAGCGATAACAACCTCTGTGGGTTTCATTTTCTACACTTACCCTTAGCCTAAATACTCCGTTTAGTTCGTTCTTAAGGGTTTCTTAACTAGCCAAAAGCAGAAAAACCCTTTGCTCAATGCAGAAGCCGCCACAGTGTGCGGGGAAGCTTTTTTAGTCGTTACCCGCCTATTTTTCCCGATTAGCATGACGGAAGAAGCAGAAGTTTGGACACCAATGGATGGCGACACCTTTGTCACCACTGACGGCTTTATCATGAACACCTTTGGGTACGAGCACCCAGAAGACCGCGTTTTTGCGTTCCTTAAGTACATCCCAGCCCAATACAAAGGTCTTTTTGATGTGCAGATGCTCACGCGGACATGGCGGTTTGGCACCAACCCCTTGACAAGTCAGCTTTTCCGCGCTGAAAAACTCTACACAGCCAAAAACTACCAAACTTTCATTGAAGCCTTCCGCAAAACCTTCCCCAGTTACCTGTTTTATGATGAAACACGCGGCAAAGAACTCATAACTGCGCCGCTTGACAAAATCCAGCAGGTCTTTGTTCCCAAAGACCGCTTGGTCTGGCTGCAGAACCTACCAAAACCCGATGGGCTTCAGCAGATGGCTTTGGAAATTGTAGATTTGGTTTCCAAAGAATCAGGCATCTCCCACAAGGATTTAGGTATTCATGGCTCCATCGCGCTGGACATGCACTCCCCCGAATCGGACATTGACTTTGTGGTTTACGGCACCGAAAACTTCCGCCGAGTAGAAGACGCCATCCAACGCCTCGTTAACACTGCGCAGTTTAGCTATATCGCTGGCAACCGCATTGAAGCCGCCCGCAAATTCGTCGGCAAATACAAAGGCAAAATCTGGATGTACAACGCCACCAAACAACCACAAGAAATCAAAACACACTACGGCGACTACACATTTACCCCCCTGGCACCACTGCGGTTTACTGCCACAGTTTGCGACGATTCAGAGACTATGTATCGCCCCGCAATCTACAAAATCAACAACTATAAACCCCAAGACCCACAGAGCGAACTCCAACTTGAACAAGTCCCAACCATCGTGACCTCAAACATCGGCTGTTACCGAAACGTCACCCGAGCGGGACAACAAATCAAAGTTGCAGGCACACTTGAAAAAGTCCAATCCACCAAAGACGGCAGCCACTTCTATCAAGTTGTCGTTGGTACAGCTACTTCGGAAGAAGAATACATATGGCCACTGTAAAACTGCGCGACCGCGACGCCATCCAAAGCAACGAGGGCATAATTTTCCGCGTGTTCGGCTACAGCCACCCCCCTGACACTTACCTTTGTGACGCGGAATATGCCAGCTCAAAAATATTCCACTCAACCGATCCCCGCGCACCACGGGAAGGCAGAAGCGAGCTATTTTACAAATTCTATAACGACGAAGGCATGAAGCTTGTCGCCAAAAAATATCCCCAGTACCTTGTACGCCACGACATGCTGGGTATAAACATCGTCGGCGTAAAAGAAAGCCTAATCGCGGAAGCCCGCCAACCCCAGCCGCGTCTCCAGGAACTGCTCGAGGCGGGACCAACCGACCAGCTTTTAGCAGCAATGGAACACGTCTTAGACATTGCAACTACTAAATCAGGCGTTTCCCAACAGAATTTCGGCGTTTTTGGCTCTATGCTGCATGGTTTTCACCACCCAAAATACAGCGACATAGACTTCACAATCTACGGCAAGGCAGAAAACAAGAAAATCGTAGAAACCAACAAGCAACTCTACTCAGACCCAACCTCGGGACTCACCAACGAATTCGCATCTGAGGATGCTATGAAGGGCAAAACATGGCTTTTCAAAAACTTCACAGTACCAGATTTTGTTTGGCACCAACGCCGCAAATACATCTACGGACTTTTCGACGACCGCAAACACAGCGGCAGAATAATAAAAGCCGAGTTTGAACCAGTCAAAGACTGGAGCGAAATCAAAAACGAGTACGACCCCGCTGGCAAAATTGTGCAGAAAGGCTGGGTGAAACTCAAAGCACAAGTGACAGCCGACGACGAAGCGCCCTTTATCCCCAGCATCTACGGCATCGAGCCGCTTGAAGTGCTTAATGGTCCCAGAGAAGCCATCGAAGTCAATCGGGTTTTCAGCTACATGGAAGAGTTCCGCCAGCAAGCCAACCGCGACGAAACCGTGATCGTGGAAGGTAACCTCGAAGAAGTCCAACTCCCCAACGACAGCTTCCAACAAGTCACTTTGACTTATTGTCCACGCTACTATGAGCAAGTCCTAAAAGCTCAACACTAACCCAGCAAAACCATGTAGTCTGTGGGTTTGTTGCCCAGTATCATGCGGTAATGGGTGCCACCACTTTTTTTGTCGTTGACCAACTCCACTTTTCCTTGGAGCTCAATTTTTTCGCCCACAGTTGCCTGTTCACAGAACCGCCCTCGGAACGAAACCACTTCCCTGATTGGTTCCAGTTTAGGTCCTTCGACCACTTGCACGTTGCCGAGCTTGTAGGTGCAGGGCGTGAAAAGTGAGTCTGTGCTGTCGGTTACGGTGGCATTTATTTTTGCGTATCCGCTGTTGCTGTATGTCACGTTGCCGTATTGTTCGCTGATTTCGTTCCATTCTTTGACGAAGCGGACAAAGAAGTCAGTGCCCATGAACATGCCTTGGAAGGCTTTGCGGCTCTCCACAGTGACAAAGTCCTCAAAGCTCATTTGAGTATCTTTGGAGCGAAAATCATAAAGCGTCTGCAGTTCCCCGCGGCTATAAGGCTTAAAGCCAGAGTCCTTGTCCTTGAAAAGTTCCAAAAGAGCTGCGTAGGCTTTGCGGCTGTTTTCCACGCCATAAACAAGCGGGTCAATATCCGAGGTCGTTGTGGTTAATCCCGCCATAATGGAGCCAGAAATTCCAATTGCGCTCCACGGAACTCCCGCCTTTTTTTTGAGTGTCACAGCAAGTTTTAGGGCTTTTTGCTCAAGTGGGGCGAGGCTTTTGGTTTTGCGCAGTGCAGCAAGTTTTTTTGGGGGTTGGTAGTGATGGTCGATTTGGCTGGTGGGGACTTCGCAGAGGGTTTCGCCAAAAACAGGATCAAAGGTGATGAGGTCAGGGTGGTTTTCCTGAAGGTAGCGGAAGCGATCGCCTAGACTGTAGACTTTGCCATATGTCGCGTTTTTGCCCTGCCTTGTTCCCATCGCTGAGGGGATGAAACGTGGAAACGCGATGATTTTGTTTGGCGGATGAATTAAGCCTTTCACATCGAAAACTACGCCTGCTTTGGTTCTGATTAAGTCGCCTTCACGTGCATGCATACGCATCGCCCTCTGTAGCTTTCAAAACTTTAATAAATCTTTTCAAAACCATTACCTCACAGAGCACCCATGTCCGCCCTCAAACAAACCCAACACATCGCCAACTGCCTCCAACTTGCAATCATGTTGGAAGTGAGCACCCCAAAACCCGGAAACGTCAGCTTAACCGCCAGCTTTGAAGGTACACGAGTAGAGCATTTTTTGGCTTCCGCAATCGCCGCTGGACCCGCCTTCCAAGAAGCCGCGGGCAGAGGTTTGTTGGTGGCGGAAAACAAGCTGGAGTTGAGCAAAGTCGGCATCGGAAAACTCATAAAAGACTGCACCGCTGATGTTGCCTCTTGGCAGAGGGGCGGAAACACTATTCTGGGCACCATTATGCTGTTAATTCCCATTGCGGCGGCAGCAGGCATGACGCAAACCCAGAAAGATTGGGCTCTGGATTTTCCACAACTACGTAAAAACATCACTGCCGTCGTGAAGGCAACCACAGCGTGGGATTCTGTTTATCTCTACCAAGCAATTGCCATCGCAAACCCCAGCGGACTTGGCGACGCCCCTGACCTTAACGTTAACGACCCCAAATCTACCCAGCGGCTGCTTGACGAGAACGTGGGTTTGTTTGAGGTTTTCAAAATCGCCGCGGGATACGATGACATCTGCTATGAGTGGGTCAACAACTACCAGATAACCTTCGACTTAGCCTACCCGTACTTGGCGGAACAACTGAAAGTTAAACCTCAAAACACCGCCATCACCCACACCTTCCTAAAAATTCTCGCTACCCGCCCCGATACATTCATTGCCCGCAAAGTTAACAAACAAAAAGCCCTCCAAATCTCCGAAGAAGCTAAGGCGGTTCTGAATGCGGGCGGCTTAGACACGACGGAAGGGCAGCGGCGATTTGCTGAGTTTGACAGGGAGTTGCGGTCTGAGGGAAACAAATGTAACCCAGGAACCACTGCGGACCTGACAGCGGCGGCTTTGGCGCTCTGCACCTTGAGCGGATACAGACCATAAACAAATATTTCCAACATGCTAATGATGCCAAAAACAGCCAACAGTAACTACCTTTCTTAGGGAAGCAGGACTCAAATAGGCTTTGCAAACTATTGGGCAATTTTGCCAAGCAGCAAAATGCTATTATCATCACTATTGGATGCATTATTGTCTATCCATTAGTGACTTGTCATTTTTGCAGGGCGTTACCTTTAATATTTCTGTTGGGTTCTGTATGGGTTAATCTTTGGTGAATGCTATGTCTATAAGCGTGAATCAACTTGCTTACAAAAAAGCGCAA
>JBJKPJ010000200.1:0-2819 GCA_046706605.1 Bathyarchaeia archaeon
ATTGCCCTAAGGCTCGTATTCATTATTGCTACCCTATCGCAGATTCTCTGGGCTTCGTCGAGGTTGTGGGTGTTTAGGAAAATGGTTTTCTTCTCAGCTTTCAGTTGCAAAATGAAGTCCCGCACGGTTTTAGCTGATTCAGGGTCAAGGTTAGCGGTGGGTTCATCCATGAACAGGATTTGGGGGTCATGAATCAACGCACGGGCTATGGAGAGCTTCTGCTTCATTCCTTTAGAGAAGGAGCCAGCGACAACGTCGCGTTTTTCCCAAAGCCCAAGCATCTCCAGAAAGTGCTTAATGTTTTGTTTTCTTTGGCTCTCAGTGCAGTGGTAGAGTTTTCCATAAAAATCCAAGTTTTCATACGCAGATAAATCCTCATACAGCCCCACATTGTCAGGAACTAACCCGATGATTCGCCTGATTTTCAAGGCGTCAGTTTCGTTATCAACGTCGTAGCCTGAAATCTGTGCTGTTCCACTCGTTTTGGAAATCAAGCAGCATAGCATGCGCACGGTGGTGGTTTTGCCTGCGCCGTTTGGACCAAGAAAACCGAAAACTTCCCCTTCATTAACGTGCATAGTGAGGTTGTCGACTGCGGTGAGGTCGCCGAATTTTCTGGTCAAGTTTTCTGCGTCAATCATTTCATCAGTCAACCAGACAGAATGCATGTTTCGCTGGAGAACTCAATCATTAATGGGGTGTTTGATTTGGTATTTAACTTGTTGCTTCAACCAGTCCCATGGATACCCATAAATCTGTCCAACCCCGAAAATGCTGTGGGTAAACAAAATGACCGAAAAAAACCGCATAGAAAACAAACAGGTCTCCTGGCAAGTTGACGACATAACTGTTTATGGAACTCTAACTGCACCCAAAGATGGGGCGGTAAGTTGTGGAGTTGTTTTTGTGGCAGGCAGCGGTCCAACTGACCGTGATTGGTGTTCGCCTCTTCTGCCTGGAACCAATGGAAGCGGCAAGTTGCTGGCGGAACTGTTGGCGCAAGAAGGATTTGCCACTTTGCGGTATGACAAGCGTGCCTCCGGACCGCATGTAAGAGAAAACATGACCAAATTGATGGGCAAGCTAAGCATGCAAAGCCATATAGACGAGTTGTCGGGTGCAGTTGAAGCGTTGATTGCCCAAGGGCACATAATGGAAGATTGCGTTTTTGCATTAACCAGCAGCGAAGGCGCTATCCACGCGTTGAACTATCAGCTTCAGGCAAAGACCCATCACTTTAAGGGACTGGTGTTGACTGGTGCGCCTGGACGGGCAATCGGTGCAGTGGCACACAGCCAGATTTTAGCTCAAGTTGAGGCGTTGCCAAACGGCAAAGACATCATGACCCAATACGACCAAGCTGTTACTGATTTCGTAGCGGGCAAACCTATGCGGCTTGATGAGTCGCTTCCGCTGGTGGTTCGTCAACTGCTTTTGAGCTTAGAAACCCCCGTTAACTTGCCTTTTGCACGGCAACTGTGGACCTACAACGCAACCCAAGCTTTAGCCAAAATTGTCGAGCCCATTTTGGTGGTTATCGGCAAAAAAGACATACAAACAGACTGGCAAGCCGACGGCAAACCCCTAGAAAACGCCGCCGACAACAAAACCAACATAGAATTTGCTTACCCAGAAAACGCCAACCACATACTAAAACATGACGAAACACCCAGAAGACAGCTAACTGCACAAGCCACAGTCCTCTACAACGCAGCAGACAAAGACCTAGACAAACAAGCCACAGCCGTAATCGTTAACTGGCTAAAAAAACACGCACAAGTGGTGGGCCCGAGGTGATTTGAACACCTGACCAACAGATTATGAGTCTGGCGCTCTACCTAACTGAGCTACGGGCCCAAACTGCGTTCTTCTACTATTGCTATTTATGAGCAGATTTAAACATTTTCCGCCCACAAAAACAACCTGTTAAAAAAGCCCTTAACAAAACCAACCACGATTTAGTGAATAAGAATTAAATGGGTTATTGTGCCTGTTTATTTGGCGGAGTATTTTTTGCTGGTTCTTGAGGTGTCTATTGGCTCTGTTTGCGGAACACCCAAAAGAAAAAGCTGACAGCGCTAACTGCTTAAGGATTTTTGCCACAACCAGCCAACAACCCAAAAAAGCTCTAAAAACAAAAAGCATGCCTAGCCAAGCCCACTGGAAGATGATTATTAGGGGAGCTGTTGCCTTCTTCTAATACTAGAAAACAGAGTTATGGTCTGCCGAACCATTTCTCGTACCATGCGCTGTACAGTTGGAGGCATTCTTTTTGGTAGGCTTTTTCGTTTTCTTCCTGCAGGCAACTGACTAGCTCCAGGTTGTGGGCAAGCTCCGCCTTTGCCTCCGACAGCACCGCTTCTAAGTCGTCGAGCATATCGTTGCCGCCTGACGCGTAATCCTTCAATGCTTGCCGCAGAAAAATCCGTTTCTGCTCGATTAATTGGTTAATTTTGCCCTCGCTCATAGGTACACCGGATAGCAAATGCCAACCCACGCCATTTTAACGTTGCGTTCGCTCAAAATGGTAGAGGTACTCCTGCGCGTAACCCGCGTATGTACCAAAGTAGCCGCGTGCCCAATCGCCGATTTTTAGGTATTCGCCGTTGGTTAATGAGTTATGGCTCTGCATTTTCGCAACTAAATCCGCAGAGAACTTGTCGGCGTAGTGGTTTAGTATGACGCGTTTAACCCAGACATCCACGGGGAACGCCTCCATTTTTTCAAGCGAAAACAGCAACACACAATCTGCCACTTTCAAGCCGACACCACTGAATTCAAGGAGCACTTTTCGGGCTTCCAGATAGGGCAAGGTTTTG
>JBJKPJ010000201.1:0-4503 GCA_046706605.1 Bathyarchaeia archaeon
TGTTTTTTCTTTTTTTTTGTTGCAAATGTGCAGTTTTTCGGTATCGCTGAATCCAAAAATAACTAACGCTTGACGATGAGCACAGCTTTTAAATTTAGAACACCTAAAACAAAGTGGGTGCTATCAACATGAAGATTGCCCTAATCAATGTAGGCCCTAACCAGGATATTGATGAACGTGAAGGTAATAGAGCCATTGCCTCATTTTCCCCTGCAAACAGCCTTACTGCTTGGAATATCGCCTGGTTTTGAGGTTGCTACCATCTTAACAAGTGTAAGAGCGCTGAGGGCATCAGAAAATGCTACGGAACTGAAGTAAGGAGCATTTACAGTTTATTTTATTTTGGCTCATTATTTAACCTGTTTTTCGTGTTCTTCTTTTGTTATTATTTCGTTCTCAATTGGAAGCTCATGAAATCAGCTTTCTATAGTGAGCTGTAATCTAAATCCTGAAAAAATTGATAGCCAGACGAATTTGTTAAACTTGAAAAAAACCTTATATTTGTTAGTTGAGAAGGGGGCAGACATGACAGAACCAAAAGGTGGTCGACCAATTTTTTTCCCAGAGAACCTAGTCCTCTATGGTAACCTAGCGCTTTTCCTATGGATTGTTCTTGATTCAGTTGTTTTTCTGTTATATGATACCACAGCCGGAATTGTCTTTTTTATTCTAACACTCATCTTGATTTACGGCGTACTACATATTCTGGGTTGCCTGCGACCATGCTACAACTGCATAAAATGCACACACGGCATGGGACGCTTAGCCGCGTTGTATTTTGGCAGACGCATCTTCAAAGACTACAAATACAACTACAAACTGCCAACAGCAATATTCTTCACACTATACATCGGAGGATTTCCCGCAGCATTTGCACTCTACTCAACCATCATAGACTTTGCAACCATCAAAGCGGCATTGTTTGCAGTTCTCCTATTATTCACGACCTATAGTGCCCTAACATGGCGACCAAGAAAACCAAAAATCCTAAAAGAGGTAGCCTAGCCTCGGCGGTTTTTAACGTAACTAAGTTTTTGTTGCTCGTTAGCCTATAAAATTTCAACCATGCAAGTAATCAGGCAGCTTTCAAGCCATAATAAGGTCTTATAGAAACCTTCTGATCGAGGACCATGCCTACGGCTTTTGTTGACCCAGAAAAATTCGGCTATTGCATAGCCTGTAAAGCTGCTAAGATCTGTTCACTGCAGGCAATTATTCGAATTGACCACTAAAAATGCGTGCTGAGGGGTCTCTGGTCAAATAACAATAGTCATAGTATGAAAGTGGTTTGCATTCCGCACTTTTCTCCTAAAATCCCAGAACCCCAGCAGGCTATTTTCCAAGATATTTAAGAATTATATTGGGATTTCCTGTGATAATTATGCCGTAAGTTAGTCAAAAAAGCTTGACACTGTTTAGTCAAGGAAGCTTGACAAATAGGCTTTTATCGCCTTCGTTTTCTTTATGGATATTATGAGTGGAGTTAGCAAGGGTTTAGCGTTAATTCTCATGCTAATTGTAGCTCTAGGTGCTGTTTGTCTATTCGCATACAATGGAGTTAGTGCTCAGATTAGCCAATCGGCTGCTTGGAGCAAAACTTACCCTGGTTTTGGCGAACTATCGAAAACCGTTATTCAGACTGCAGACGGCGGGTATGCACTATTATGCACTAATTACAATTCTAACGACCCGAACTATGCTAGCGGTGTGTTTTACATTGTTAAAGTTGATTCGAACGGTAACCAACAATGGAATGGCAGCTATACAGGCTCTATTTTTGATGTTGACAGCGGACAATATTTGATTCAAACACCAGACAGCGGCTTTGCGGCAATAGCTGAATACCAAAACAAGCTAGAATTAATAAAAATAGACCAGTACGGCACAGAACAGTGGAGCCAAGCTTACACTGGAGCAGGAACCTGCATTCCGAGCGCAATTATCCAAACCAGCGATGGAGGCTTTGCCCTGCTTTCCGTTTCAAATTACTATACAGGACATGTTTTTCCTCCGCCCTCTGGATATTCCGATACGGTTTGGCTTGTAAAAACCAGTTCCTCTGGACGTTTACAATGGAGCAAGACCTATGGTCTTGGAGATGCTAACTCGTTGATTCAAACAAGTGATGGCGGTTATGCTATTGCAGGGCAAACTCTGAACCCTAACTCTTACTATCTACTTATCAAGGCTGATTCAAGCGGAAATCTAGACTGGAATACCACATACTATCATATGGATGAAAACTTTCTTTGCGCTGTCGCACAAACCAGTGACAATGGTTATGCTTTAGGCGGATGGATCTGGCTCCGCTCTAACGGTGGAGGTCCAAACATGGCTATCACAAAAACAGACGCTTTAGGCAATGAACAGTGGACGAACTATTACGGTGCGGGATCAACCCTAACAATGACTAAGACAAGTGATGGGGGTTTTGCGTTGGCTGGTCAACGGTTGGTTAAGGTAGACAGTACTGGAAACCTACAGTGGTCAACTGATCTTAACGGACAGCCCAGTTGCATAATCCAAACAAGCGATGGCGGATACGCACTCTCTGGCAACGCAGCAACTTCGGATGTACCTTGGCTTACAAAAATAGATGTGACCAATCCAAATCAGATACCGCAGCCGTCAAACTCACCAAGCCCAACACCGACCATCCCAGAGTTATCTTGGTTGGTGGTTGTGCCTCTGTTTGTTTTCACACTATTTGGTGTAGTTGCAGTTAGGTATCGATTCGGCAACAAAAAGAGGTATCAGGTTGCTTAGTACGGCTCAGACTTCAACCAAGCATAGAAACATCCTGTTCGCTTTCTCGCTTATAGTTGTGATTATTGTTGTTACCAGTATTAATTTACAATAGCGGACTAAACAACAATACTAATCCAACTCCTACTCTAACCCCAATCATCAACAACCCCCACTCCAACTACTCAGTCAACTTTGAAAGAAGAAGACAATACAGTGTGCAGGTCTTTGTCTTCTTCTTCCACAAGCTAAGGCGATTTTCAGCCGACCGCCAGCCGGAAGTGTTAGGGAAAGAATTAAAGAAGCTGATAAAATCGGAGGTCGCAATATAAATGACCTTGTACAAAGGCGGGTCCGACGGGAATTGAACCCGCGACCCCCGGATTAAAAGTCCGGTGCTCTAGCCTGACTGAGCTACGGACCCGCGTTTGTTTCGTTGCGCTGATAGGAAAATGCGTTGGGGTTTTTTAGTATTTCGATTCAAAACGCAGTAAAAAGAAATTGGCTATTGTGCGGTTTGGGTTCTTAGGATGGTGGTCATGAAGCTTTTAATTTTGTCTTGGGAGTTGAGGATGGTTTGGATGGTTTTGGTGCCTTTTTCTGTGAGTTTGTAGACTCTTTTACGTTCAATCCAGGCACCTTCTACTAGACCGTTGCGTTCTAGTGAGTAGAGTAAGGAGTAGACAGTGCCTGAGCTAGCAAGGAAGCCGAATTTGTGGTGTATGTAGGAGATTACGTCGTATCCGCTTATGGGTCCATTTTGGAGTTCGCTCATTATGATGGTGTCCATGAAGCTTTTGATGACGCGTTCGTGCATTTTTTTGATTATTCGTGCTTCGGTTTTTTCTTGGGTTAGGGTGATTGTTAGGGCGACCATGTTTTGTCTCTCTATAGCTGTTTATTCTTATTTTGATATATAAGATTTATTCTGATTTGGAATAAAAAGTTATAACAAAACCATAAATGTATAAACAAAATAAATCTTGAAAAACCAAAACCACAACAAAACCCAAAGAAAAACCATTTACCCCCTGCTTTACAGCATTTAAGCGTTCAGCTCTATAATGTTCTGCTGAATGCATGATAATTAACACATATGTGTCATTAAATAGGGTAAATTTTTCAGAAATATTTCACTATTCGTCTACATAAACCTATACAAAGCCAACCCGTTTTAACGTTAAAATATCCATTTTTTTGCACCCTAATCCGATTTTAATAGTTAGATATATATGAGCATGTTAACAAACGTTAATTCCCATTTTGTCCATGAAAGCTACGGTGCCCCAAACGTGATTTCATGGAAATATACCTTTAAACGATTAAATGAAGAATACGAGATAGCTAACAAAAAGAAACAAGCCCTAGACAACCTTTACGCTTCAGGAAAAATCTCCCAAGCCACAAGAGATTCCTTCACCGGCGACATAAACACAGCAATCACAGAAATCGAAAAACAACGCAAAGAACTCGCAGAAAAAATGAACGCCAAAACCCAAGAACTAGAAAGCCAACTAAAAACCTTAGAGATGCTTTTAGCTAATTATGAAATTCAACATGTAGTTGGCGAAATCGACGAAGACAGCTACGCCCGCGAAATTAACTTATTATCAAACACTCTGCAAGCAACCCGCAATGAACTCAACATAATCAAAGAAGCAACAAACCAACTATACCCAACAGAACCAACAGTTCAAGCTCCAGATGCCCCCGAGCCAGCTCCAGTTGAAGCCGCGCCAGAAGCTGCCCCTTTAGAGG
>JBJKPJ010000202.1:0-9176 GCA_046706605.1 Bathyarchaeia archaeon
GACTGGGTAAAAGCCTTCCTCAGCGGATGGCACTCGGGATAGCCCTGTCACACTTGCGTGTATTGCAAAGTTTTCGCGACTGCTGCGCCCCGTAGGGCCTGGGTCCTTGTCTCAGTACCCATCTCCGGGCTCCCGCTCTCACGGCCCGCACCGGTAAAAGGCTTGGTGAGCCATTACCTCACCAACAACCTGATCGGTCGCGGCCCCATCCTTGGGCGAAACCTACAAGCATAATGCAGGAGTCTTTTCTGGTGAAGACTCATTCCAGAGTTCTTCGCCTATTGGGAATTAGCCCCAGTTTCCCGGGGGTATTCCTATCCCAAGGGCAGGTTAGCCACGTGCTACTGAGCTGTCTGCCGCGCCTCCGTGTTGGCTGGAAGCGCTCGACTAGCATGTCTTAGTCCTATCCCGATAGCAGTGGGGTCCGGCAGGATCAACCGGAGTTGTGACACTCCAAGTTAACCTGCGGAACATTACTATGTTTTGTGTGGTACGTTCTGCACTTTTCGCAGACTTGTGCCTAACTGGATTTGGAGGGAGAAACATTCTCCACAATTATACGTCAAAGCCCAATTCAGACCTAACATGAGCAATTCTATCAGGTCCACATTCGTGTCCCCGCAATTGGAGGCCAACTCCATCATCCCTGTAAGGCAAATCGCCGTTTCGGTACGGGTTGAGCCGCCGCCATGTGAAATTGCGGGGCTAGCAATTATAGCTGAATTCTAACAGAAGAAGACTCAACTGATATAAACGTTTCTTTTCCTTCCTTTAAACATTATCACAAGCGTTTGCTCCATGATTTGATAGGTTTGAGGCTAATAAAAAGCAAAACAGCAACATTAAACAACATTTCACTCAACATTAACACCAATTAATCAGAGCAAAAAACCGCCACCAACCAGAAAACCACAATGTGATACCCATTTTGAGACATCAGGGCTTAAGCTGATAAACAACCAGCTGATCCCACTCTACAAACACCGCTAAATTGCGTTTTTGACAACAGTTGAAATAACCTGAACAATATACGGGTCGACTGCCATAAAGATGCGGATTTGGTAGTTTTGGGCAAAGAGTCAGTTTCTAAGATAATTTTTATGTTAAAAGTGCCTATACCCCAAGTCCCAGAAAGAGAAACAATCTCTTAGTATACATCAACTGCCTCAGTTCTATCAATATCACCGCCAGAACCCCAAACAAGAAATAGCTACTATGTTGACTGCAGATAAATGTCAGAATAGAAGTGTTTTCACAATTTTATTGGAAAAATGTTGCAGTGCAAGCACAGTCACAACATTATTTATTCTTCAATAACTCCTCTTATAATGAAAAGGTTAACTTAGATGCAGGTGAAAATTGTTCCCCCTCTCTCTTCCTGAAGCACCTGCACTTAAGTTAACCCTTCTCTCTCAAATCCACCAATCGTTTATCAAATAAAAACGTAGTGACAAGAGGTATTTTCTTAAACAAACCACCGTTTTATCGTTAACACGCAATTAGGGGCTCGACTCGTTGCGCAAACGATGCTAAATGTAACATAGAGAAGGCTCTATTGCACTGCGGCAAAGAAACGATTGAAAGTAAGCGGTCAAGCAGTTTTTAGCCTATGTGTAATCCGATGGCGAAACTCATAAGAGGTGCAATAACCCAGCCTGCCACAATTTTAACGAAGGGTTTTGCCGAAACAAACTTTGTCCCATAAGACATGCCCGTACCAAAAACCGCGGCAGAAGTTGACTGTGTAATCGAAAGCGGAATATTCAAAACCGTAGCAACCTCAAGCAAAACACTTGAAATCAGCAAAGTTACCGTCGCGTTGGCGTACCGCATAAGGAAAAACTCTTCAGAGATTCTGCGGATTGCACCTTCACTTAGGAAAAACGAGCCCACAAAAATTGCTACCACCGCCGCCACAATGGAAGCAACGTCAAAGCTGCCTGTGGCAACAATCATCCCCATCGTGTTAGCACCAGTCACATAAGCCGTTGAAAAAGACAAAAAGATGAGCAGTAACTTGTAGGCTTGTAGACGCCGCCAAAAATTTTTCGGCCAACCCTTATTAAGGAAACGCAAAAAATAAAACGCCAACCCAAACGTTAACAACGGAACAGCCACCCAGGTTAACACAACTTCGCCGATGTAGTAACCGTTTGCAGGCGAGTTCGCGGCAAGGTTCAAGCCCGCGAGCAAGCCGACAAGAGACATATTCAGCGACATAGGC
Organism: Bathyarchaeia archaeon; assembly: GCA_046706605.1. Taxonomy (GTDB): domain Archaea; phylum Thermoproteota; class Bathyarchaeia; order Bathyarchaeales; family Bathycorpusculaceae; genus Bathycorpusculum. The sequence goes on from JBJKPJ010000202.1 coordinate 2,225, forward strand.
GCACGAAGTTTGAATGCAATTATGAAAATGACAATCGAAACCACCAAAGCTTCAGCTTTAAGCAGCTCGGTAGTGTGAGGCAACAAGGTACTAACCGACTGCTTCATTATGGGTCCTTGAAGCAAAAGCCCAGTGGAGAATCCTACGGCGCCAAGCAGAACACCGAAGCGTTTGGTGACGATTCTAGAGCCCACGGCTGGCCCCACGCAGGCGGACAGGTTGTTGCCTGCAACAAGCATCGTAGCCACAAACACCAAAGCAATCACGACAAACGACAAAAAATCCATAGGTTGTCACTTGAGTATCGAGGTAACTATGGAGACCACTACGTCGGCTAAATCTTCAGAGTTATCCAGAAGGTCGTCTGCTTTGTGTAGCATCTCGGCGTAACTGTAGAACTGCAAAAAATGCATTTTTGACGCTGTCGAATAAAGTTTGTCAAACGCAGTGTCTTTGATGTCGTCGCCTTGCTCTTCGTTGGCTTCGATTTCACTGCGTAACCGCAGCATCTCCGTGACGTCGCTGGTGTTAAGCATATTTTGAAGTTTCAAAATGCTCTGATCAACAAGAGCAAGCATTTGGAGATAGACTTGGGGCCATTCGGCGTCTTGGTTTGGTGGAAACCCGTTGGTGTCAGCTTTTGATAAGCGGGCAAGTTCACGGGCTAAATAAAAGACTGTGTCCACAATGTTGTCGGCAGAATGAACGCACGCAATTAGGTCGTCAATTATGTTGGGGCTAACCGCGCCAGAAGTTATTTCCTCATCAAGCTTAAAAGCGACTTCATCAGATTTTTTCTCCAAAACCCTGATGTTATGCAAACTCTCGGTCAGCATCTGACCATTTTGGGTGCTTTTGAACATATCTTTCAGGATTGCGTTGGCATCTGAAGCGATACCAATTATTTGGGATAATTCACCGAAAATATTTCGTTCCCCAAGCACCAAAATGCCTTTGAAACTTCTTTTCATTAAAATTCCCTTAAACATAGGGACTTTATGGGGCAATATTAACTTGACTAAAAGCCAAACGGCAAAACAAGAAATTTTCCGCCAACGCCCAAAAAAGCTGTGACAATGCAGATATTTTTGGAAAACCAATTTAAACTTCCCTATCTTTTTGTGGAAGCGTGTTATTGGATGCAGTTTGTTCCATGGCAAAATATTGCTGGCTGGCAATGCAAAGGATGCGGTTACTGCTGCAAACTCTATAGCGTCGTCCTTGGATTTCCTGAATGGCTCAGAATCACCCAAACCTTCGGGTCAGAAACCACCGTAACAGGTCTGGATCACTTTTTTATAAAACGCCAAAGCGACGGCACCTGCGGGTTTCTGTGCAGCAACAACCGCAACTACTTCTGCGGCTTGCAAAGCATGAAGCCAGAAGCCTGTAAAATCTGGCCCTTCAAGGTGCTTGCAAAACCAAAATACGGTGAACCAAACCAAGCCGCATTTGACTACATGGGTAACCGCTTCTATGTTTACGCTGACACCATGTGCAGTGGACTTCGGTATGGGACGCCACTATGGGAGTTTAGCCACACCACCATAATGGAGTTTATCGAAATCGCCTTGGGCATACGACAAACTCAGCACAAAACCACAAGAAAGTCTGATTCGGTGCCAGTTCAATGGGGCAGACAACTATTTCCGTAAGAATATCCTGATTCAACTTAGCTTCATTATAGGATTAAGTTATTTAGGAGCGTGTGCTTTTACCAAGAAACATCCATTTCACACGAGGAAACGGTATGGTTAAACCTGAAGTTGGAGTTTCAATGCTCTATTGCCTTGGCGAGCCGTTTAACCGCACAGTCAAACGCTTAGGAACCATGAATACGAAATACATCGAAATCCTAGACGACGGCACACACGACCTAAATAAAGAACGTATTAATAAACTGCGAGAAGCTGCCAAATCCTACAGCCTCCAATATAGCCTACACGCACCCTTTGCTGATATAAACATTGCCTCCCCCATCAAACCATTGCTGAACGCCAGCCTAAAACGCCTCAAACAATCCCTCCAAAACGCCAGCGACATGGACGCTAAACTCTGGGTGTTCCATCCCGGGCAACGCACCGGCATCGGGCAATTCTACCCCGGCGCCGACTACAAAACTATGTACCAAAGCATCCAAGAGCTTTACGCATCCGCAGAAGAGTTAGGCGTAAACATAGCGCTGGAGAATTTGCCAAAGAAATATTGGTTTTTGATGAATTCGCCCGAGGAGTTTTTGCGGATGTACCGCGAAATCAACTTGCCTGTAGGGATTACAATGGATTTGGGGCACGCTAACCTAGAGGGACAGCTGCAGCCATTCTTTAACTTGGTTGCCGACAAAATCGTGCATATCCATGCCAGCAACAACGATGGCTCAGACGACCAACACATGGGCGTGGACGAGGGCAACATCGACTACGTTTGGTTTGCGGAAATCCTCAAAAAAATCGGCTACGACAAAACTGTCATCGTCGAATCCATGCACAAAGTTCCCGAAAGCATCCAAAAACTAAAGCAACTACTCGCTTAACGGCAACTCTAAAACCAAAAAATCCTCAGCCAAAACTGTGTTGGGAAAAGTTTTTTTAGCTTGCTCTAGCAGCAACTCACCGTTGGAGTATCGCGCGCTTATGTGGGAGAGAGCCAAAAGTTTTGCCCCCGCTGCTTTTGACTGCTCTGCTGCCTGTGTCGGCGTGGAATGCCCATCCATACCCGCTTTTTCGGTGAGTGAATCGTCAAAGGTGCAGTCATGAATCACCAAGTCCGCGCCTTTCGCAAACTCAGCAAACGCTTCGAAGGGTTTGGTGTCCCCTGTGTAGACGATTTTGCGTCCAGCCCGCATTGGACCCATCACCTCGCTGGGTACAACGGTTTTTCCATTTTTGAGTTTGACCAGTTTTCCTGCTTGCAATTGCGACCACAATTCGCCCTGCGGCACGCCCAGTGCCACTGCTTTTTTGGGGTAGAATTTGCCTGGGCGCGGCTTCTCCACAAACGCAAACACAAAGCCATCTACAGCATGGTTGGATTTGGCTGCCAGCACCTCATACTCGTCTTCGCTGCAGACCACGCCTTCGCTTTGGATTTCGTGGATTTTCACGGGGTAGGTTAAGCCGAAGTTAAGTTTTTCTTTGGTGCAGACCAAAAATGCGATGAGGTCTTTGGGACCATAAATCTCCAGGGGTTCTTTGCGGTCCATAAGCGCCATCGTCTGCAGAAGCCCTGGCAGTCCCAGTACGTGGTCGCCGTGGAGGTGGCTGATGAAGATTTTCATTTTGCGGTGAAAACTCACCTTTGCCTTCATCATCTGGCGTTGGACATTTTCACCACAGTCAAACATCCACTGGGCGCGGGGACACTGCACCACAACCGCTGGCAAACTACGTTTGAGTGTGGGTACGCTGCCGCTTGTTCCCAGAAACACTACTTTGATGCTCATGAGGTCACCTTTTCAAACACCGCTATCTCCCGCGTCAATGTCCGATGCACATAGGCAAAATGGGACTCCACATGCCTAAAGCCCAGCGCCCTGCCCAGCCGCGAGATATTTAATGTTTTAGGAGAAGCAATACAAATCCGTTGCCCCACACCTAAAAGCCTCCACGACGACGCCAAAACCGCCTCCACCAGATGCTTGGTTGTGGATTTGAGCGTGCTAGATGAACGTCCATAAGGCGGGTCTGTGACAATGGCGTCAACTTTGAGCAGGGGAATTTTGCGGGAATCCGCCAGCAACAACCCTTCGGCTTGGATGCCGAAGTGCTGCAGGTTTTTCTGGGTCCCTAAAATCATCCTGCGCTGCGCATCCACTCCCACTGCGTGGCAGCCGATATAGGTGGCTTCGATAAGCGAGGTGCCTGTGCCGCAAAACGGATCCAAAAGCAACGATTCAGATTTGGCGTGCGCCAAGTTGACCATGCATCGCGCCATCTTGGAGGGCATTGCAGAGGGGTGGAAAAACGGTTTTTTGCGTGGGCGGCGTTCACTAAAAGTTCTAGTTGTTATGTCGCTGAGTTTTAAGCCCAAAACAAGTTTGTTGTCGGTGATTATGCCGATGAAGGTTTTATCGGGGCATTTAAGGTTCACTTTGCTACCGGGGGTTTGCCGCAGGATTTGCCCACCCAATTTGACTTCAAGAGCCATCGTATTGATTTCTTTATCTGCATATTCTCTTATACGGATTATGCGTACCACAAAACTTTCGCCCGCCTTCAAAACTACCGAAAAATCCGTCTCCGACGCAACCCGCGCAATTTCTGCCATTGTCGCATTGCAGACAAACAATTCCTGCGCACTAAAACGCGTGTATGCTGAACGCACAGCCACCGCCACAACACAGTCCATCGGCGCCTCCAGCCGCAGTATCTGATCAAATTCGCTCGGGTTTAGGTACGGGTAGCTTTCGGATTCCAAAATTGCCTTGACTTCGGCGGCGGGCAGCGTTTGGTTCTCGCCTGAGAGCAAAAAGAAAAGTTTTGGCACTATTTTGCGCCTTTGAGTGCTTGGCTAATTAGCGGCGCCAGCGAAACCTTGCTGACATTGCCTGGGACACTGTCGGTGCCCACGATTTCCTCTACGCCTGCATCCAAAATCCGCTTTTCCGCATCGCCAATCAGCAAGCCATGTACGCAACCGCAGAAGACGTGTTTTGCGCCTTGTTCGCGGAGAATTTTTGCTGCGCCCACAATTGTGCCGCCTGTGCTGATGATGTCATCAAGGATAAGGACCGTTTGCCCTTGTACGTTGAGTCCTTCGGCTGTCTGCACAGTTTGACCTGTGTAGCGGTCGCGGGTTTTGCTCAGGTGCCCCACATCGCCGCCCAAAACTGCCTGCGCCTGCTTTGCAATGTACATGGCGCCCTTGTCTGGAGACAGCGCGAACGCTTCACGGTGGCCTTTTTTGACAAAGTAGTCCGCGATTAAGGGTATGGCGCTTAGGGTTTTGGCTGGAAACGGAAACTGCGCCAAAGTGGGTTCAGAGTGGATGTTTACGGTGAGGAGCTCGTCGATTCCTGCGGCTTTGAGCATCCGCGCAACGGTTTCCACACTTATGCCTTCACCTGATAGGAACATTTTGTCTTGCCGCGCATAAGCCAAATAAGGTACAACCGCAGTGACTTTTTTTGCGCCCGCACGCTTGGCAGCATCAGCCAAAAACGCCAACTGGAAAACCTTGCCATCTTGCATGGGCGGACAAGTAGTCTGCACAATTGCCACATCTTCCCCTGCTACGTCTCCATCGATTCGGACGTAGGATTCGCCGTCTGGGAAAATCTTGGATGCCACGGGAACGTTTGGGTAGTCAGTTTGCGCTGAAACCGCTTCAGCAAGCTCTATAGATGCTGGACCGCAAATTATCTTCATGTTTTTTTCATCTTTGTTTGAATACATCACTCACTGGGTTTTTAAGGATTTATCTTGCGCATTTTGCTGTTTACTCTCAGAAAAATCCTTCTATACAATTCGCCATCACAACAACAGTTTTAAGTCCAACCGCGATTTCCCCTACAAAGGACTGAAAATTATGAATACTTGGCGTCTGCTACCCTTAGAAATCCACACTGCTGCCCAAAACATGGCAATCGACGAAGCCGTCCTTAGCGCCCGTATCGCTGGGCAGGTGCCGAACACGTTGCGGTTTTATCTTTGGCAGCCCTCGGCTGTGAGCATCGGAAAAAACCAAAACCTCAACGCGGAAGTTTACCTTGATACCGCCAAACAGTTGGGGGTGGATGTGGTGCGGCGTATCAGCGGCGGCGGAACCGTCTACCATGACTATGAGGGCGAAGTCACTTACAGCGTGGTTGCCAAAGTCGCCGATTTAGGTACCGCAGATGTGACCTCGGTTTATTTTAAAATTTATGAAGCTGTAACCGACGCCTTGCGTCTTTTGGGGGTGCCCGCGGACTTTAGCAGTGGCGACACAAAAAACTGTCCTAACTTGACGGTGGGGGGCAAAAAAATCAGCGGCAGCAGCCAAACCATCACCCGCGGCGTCGTCCTCCAACACGGCACGATTTTGCTAAGCGTGGATTTGCCCAAAATGTTCCAGCTACTAAGACTAAAAGACCTAAGCTGCACGCTAGCGGCGGATATTGGGAAACGCAAAATCACCAGCATCCAAAAAGAGCTGGGACACAAAATCAGCCCGGGCACAGTCGTCAATGCGTTAGCACAAGGCTTTAAGGCAATCCTAAAAATTCAGTTACAAGAAGGCAAACTCACTGCAGCTGAAACGGAAGCTGCAGAAAAACTCTGTAGAGAAAAGTACTCAACTAAAGATTGGAACCTGAGCGCCAAAACGCTTTAACGCTTTAGTAAAAGTTGTTATTTGCTTGAAGAAGCTATACCATAAATAGTCAGCAACCCACAACAAACGCAAAAACAATGAGCAACTGTGCCCAGCCTCGCAAGAGGAAGATCAGTTTAGGTGGCTTTACCTGCTCCTAATACTAGAAAAACAAACCAATCAAAATTTGATTATTGCAAAGCAGGAAGCTATGCTTTCTCTTTGTGCCACCGCACGCCCTGCGCTGTGTCCTCGAGTATGATGCCCATGGCTTTTAGCTGAGCGCGTATGGTGTCCGCTTCCTTCCAGTTTTTGGCTTTCCGTGCGGCTTCGCGTTTCTGTACCAAGGCGTCAATGTCTTCTGGTAGGGCTTCTTCGGCTTCAACTTTGCCAATCACACCTAGAACCGCGTCGATACGCATCATTGCGCCGCCGACTTCAACTGCCTCTGCCTTGCTGACGTTGTTTGAGTCAAGCAGGTTGTTGGTTTCACGAACGAAGTCAAACAGTGACGCTAACGCCACAGAAATGTTGAGGTCATCATCCATGGAGCCGCCAAAGCAGGCATCAAGTTTTGCGGTTAAGGTTGCGATTTTGCCTTGGCTTTCTTTGCCGTCAGCTTCATGTAGCCGCCGGACAAAGTTTCTTAGCCGCTCAACTG
>JBJKPJ010000203.1:0-8024 GCA_046706605.1 Bathyarchaeia archaeon
ACCTTGACCCCGACTTCACGGTTCTTGAGAATTTGACAGTTTATGCACGTTACTTCGACATCCCAAAAAAAGAAGCAAAAAAACGAGCCGAAGAACAACTCAAGTTTTTCCAACTTGAAGAGAAAACCCACGTTCCCATAATGGCGCTCTCTACAGGCATGAAACGCAGATTGGTTTTTGCACGTGCCCTCCTAAATCAGCCGCAGATTTTGCTGCTTGATGAACCCACCACTGGGTTGGACCCGCAGGCTAGGCATTTAGTTTGGGATGAAGTGCGGCACCTCAAAAAACAACAGGTTACCATCATTTTAACTACCCACTACATGGATGAAGCAGCAGTACTCTGCGACAGAATCCTAATTGTGGACAGAGGCAAAATCATCGAAGAAGGCAGCCCAAAAGAACTTATCAAAAAACACGTCGGCCAAGAAGTGCTTGAATTGGATTTTGACGAGAAACTAGAGCAGCTGTTAAAAAAGGAATTTCCTGATTCCCGCATCGAAAAACTCGGTGACCGCATGCAAATCTTCACTGATAAGCCCCATGGCGTTTTTGAGGAGTTTCTCAAAGACCACCCACTGCAGAATGTGACTATTCGAAGCAGCAACTTGGAGGACGTGTTTTTGAAATTAACTGGTAGGGGACTGCGAGAAGAATGAGCGAACCCAACCTGCTGAAATCGCCAGCACGGTTTTCCATTCCTCGTTTGACGTATCGGGTTTGGAGGGTTTGGCGCAGAAATCTGGATGTGTTTAGGAAAACCATCATGGTTAACTTTTTGCCTTCGTTGCTGGAGCCTATCCTTTATTTGCTGGCATTTGGGTTGGGGCTAGGCGGATTCATCCCCAACATCCAAGGACAACCCTACATAAACTTCATCGCCCCAGCTCTCATCGCCATTGCCATAATGAACGGCTCATTTTTCGAGTGCACTTTTGGCTCTTTTGTACGCATGTACTTCCAAAAAACCTTCGATGCCATCGTCGCCACACCCGTGTCCGTGGAAGAAGTTGTGGCTGGCGAACTGCTCTGGGGAGCGACCCGCGCCACCATTAACGCAACCATAGTGCTTACCGTAATCGCAGCTTCTAGCCTATTCACAACTATCCCGCTGATTCAATCCCCGTTATTTCTGCTTGTGCCAGTCCTTGCATTTTTCGGCGGCTTAATGTTCAGCGGCATAGCCATGTGTTTCACAGCCGCTGCCCCCAATATTGACTTTTTCAATTACCCATCGTTTCTGTTTTTGACGCCGATGTTCTTTTTGAGCGGCACCTTCTTCCCGCTCACTTCGCTGCCTTCTGCGGCGCAAGTCGGAGCCCTGGCGGTTTTGCCGCTTACCCACATCGTAAACATATCCCGCCAAATCATCTCAAACACTGTGGAGCCGATTCTGGGGCTAAGTCAAACATGGCTGGTGCTTTTGAGTCTGGCTTGGGTAATTTTAGTGACAATGTTCTTTTTTGTGGTCAGCGTTAACCTGATGAAAAAACGCTTAACCAGCTAAACTACAATATCCAACACTTCGGCAATAATCAGGTAAAACGCCGCCAACCCTTTCCATCGTCCAAACGACTCAGCAACTTGCCGCGCTTCAACAGTTTTGATGGGTCTACCACCGCAGAAGTACCTTGAAATCACACGGCGAATCCCAAAATCATCCGCTGGCAAAGCATCCAACCGCTGCATCCCGCGTAGCATAGTCAGCTCAGCAGTCCAAACGCCGATTCCGCGAATTTCATCCAGCTCCTTGATAATGTGTTCAGCGTCTGGCTGGTTTTTCAGCCCTTCAAGGTCCAGTTTGCCTTGGGCGATTAGTGCTGCGGCATTGTGGATGTATTCGGCTTTGCGTTGACTCAACCCACACTGGCGCACCTCATCAACACCCGATTCTGCCACTGCTTGTGGGGTTGGATAAACAAAAAAAGTGTTGTCGTCGAGAGTAATTTTTTCGCCAAACCGCTTAACAATCCGTTCCTCAATGGTGTGGGCGACTTTTATGGAGATTTGCTGTTCCACGATGGAATCCACCAGCGACTCAAATACGGTTGGAGTGGTAGGGTTTTTGAGTCCAAACAGCCTCTGAGCGATTTTGTGCAGGGTCGGGTTACTTTTAATTTCGGTATAGAAGCTGAAGAGGTCAAAATCTAAGTTAAAAATGAACTTGAGCGCTTTTTGTACCTGCGCTGTGGTTTCAGCGTTTAAGGGGTTGTTGGATTCCAAGTTGACCGATAATTTGGGTTGCTTAACTGTTCCAGCCGAACGCACTTTGATTAGAACGGGGTTGCTGTTGACTTTTAGTATTTGGGTGAATTCGCCGTTTTGGTAGGTGCGAATTTGTGGGTCGCTTGATGAGAAAATCAGGGCAGTTAAATCAAAGTCAAAAGGCGCCAACGGTTTCAACACAATTTGTTCGGTGTAGGGCATGGAGTTTCCTTCTTGGCTTGGTTAACTGGCGTTTTGAATATTAAAGATTTTTAATTTAGCAAACTAAAGGGCGCATTTCATTTAGCGGGTCCTTAAACGCTGGCGGTTCAAATTACAGTAAATTATCGGTAAATTCTTGGAAATAGCCAAATTTAATAATGCATTCGTCACTCTTGTTACAATAAATTGAGTTGATTTTATGTCTTGGCTAAGAGGAATGAGAGAAAAAGAACCGCCCGAACCAGTAAACCCAATCGGGACTGTTGTTTTAGGGACACTTCATCCTGACATAATGGATACCGCTAAAGAAATGGTAAGAAAATCACTCAAAGCAGCACAGTTTAAAACCATTGATGCAGGAAAAGGTGTTTTTCCAACCACTTTTGTTGAAAAGGCAAAACAAGCACAAGCAGACATAATCGTAGTGACAGTTGGTCTCTCTGCCGCAAAAGAAAACCTTCCTAAACTTGCAGCGGCATTAGAGAACGAAGGCCTAAACGGAAAAGTCACTGTAATGATTGGTGGTGCAGCGGTTACAAAAGAGGATGCAGACAAGATCGGAGCAATGTATGGTAAGACAAGAGAAGAAGCAGTAGTCTTAGCTAAAAAAGCAATAGAAAACAAAAAGCTTAAAGATTTTAACCTAAAAACGCGTTGATAGCCCTTAAGGAAGAGACCAAGATGCGTTTAGTTATCCGAATCGGCGGCTCCGTGGTGGCCTCACCAATCAACACAGACCTGATGGCAAAATATGCAGCCATCATTAAAACCCTAAAACAGCAAGGCAACGAAGTAGCCGTGGTTGTTGGCGGAGGTGCACTGGCACGGGAATTTATCGGAATAGCCAAAAAACTGGCGCTGAACACGGATTCGCAAGATGAGGTTGCCATTTCCTGCTCACGGCTGTTTGCGCAGCTTTTCTTAAAAAAACTCGGCGATGTCGCCTGTAACAAGGTTGCTGTGTCACTGGATGAAGCAACTCAATGTCTGGATGGTGGAAAAATCTTGGTTATGGGTGGTTTGAAGCCGGGAATCACCACGGACACCGTTGCCGCACTAGTAGCTGAACGGGTAAACGCAGATTTGTTGGTGAAGGGCACCGACCAAGAAGGCGTCTACGATAAAGACCCAAGAAAACACCCTGACGCGGTGAAACTTGACCGTTTGTCGCTTGATGATCTGGCTAAGGTTTTTGAACACAACGAGCACAAAGCAGGGATCCATCAAATTATTGACCCAGAAGCAATCAAAGTCCTAAAACGCAAACGCCTCAAACTGGTTGTGGTCAACGGGTTTAAGCCAGAAAACATACTGGCAGCTATTAAAGGCGGAAACGTAGGCACAACAATAAGCTAACATTTAGGCTTTGTTGAAAATTTTCTATAGCCCTCATTAAAGGCAGGAGCGGGCTGTTTTTGTTAGGTTACCTATTCAAGTTTCTGAGTGTCCGAATTCTGCGATTAACAATCCCGACCAGTTGGCGTCGCATTTCTTCTCCTGAGCTGTCTGATGGTACGTGATTCATGTCTTCGGCGAGATGTTTGTCGCCTAATGTGCCTTGGACCCAGCTTTGGAAGTCGCCTCGTGGATAGTGGAAAAGAATTGATTCGACATCTATTTTTTCCAGTGTTGAAGCAAATTCAGGTAGGCTGGTGGCGGTTTGTCCTGTGTATTCGCCGTTTTTGGTGAAGTGGAAGCCTTTTTCGAAAGAGACACTTTTCAGGATTTTTTTGGTTTGGAGTTTTTCTGTGATTTGACTCAAATTTTTCACCCGAGATAGTTCGATAGATAGATAGATTGTGCGGATAAATTGGTTTGTGGGTTGCTGAATGTAGTTACAATGTTGGGGTTGGCTGTTTGGGTTTGTGGAGTTTTAGGTGTTTTATGTTGTTTTGTGTGGTTTTTGGAGACATATTTAAATATCACTTGTGATATCAACATCGATAATCAATAGTGATATCGATAGTGATATAATTTGAACGACAAAGATAGAGAAGAAATAAGACACCTAAAACATCAGATGCGAAAAGAACATCACATGTTCCACCAACGTAACTGGCTACGCCACAACGCCATGGTCCCCAAAGGATTCCTACGTTTCCACGTCCTTGAAGCAATCAACGAAAAACCCATGTCAGGCTCAGAACTAATGGACGAAATATCAAAACACACAGGCGGAAACTGGAAACCCAGCCCTGGCTCAATTTACCCGCTACTTGCATGGCTACAAGACAACGAATACATAAAAGAGCTACCACATGAAAACGGACTAAAACGCTACGAACTAACTCCAAGCGGCAAAACCTTGTTTGAAGAACAAATTAAAATCCGAGAAAAATTCCGCAGCGAAGCAGGCTTTATGTCCAATCCATTCTTTGACAGATTTTTCGGTAAAATTCCACAGGAAAAATCAAACCAGATTCGTGCATCAATGAAGGGATTGGTTGTCGCAGCTATGAAGCTGGGAAAAACTCTCAGAGAAAACTATTCTGAAAAAGACTTAGATGAAGCACTCAAAGTTTTAGATGAAGCTTCCAAAAAACTTGAAGAAATTAACAATAAACTAAAAAGTGGACAAGCATGAGCCAAACTCAAGAAGAAGTAATAAAAGTTGAAGGCTTAACCAAGGTCTATAACCACAGCCTAAAAGCCGTTGATCACATAGATTTCAGTGTCAAAAAAGGCGAAATCTTTGGTTTTCTTGGTCCCAACGGTGCAGGAAAAACCACAACAATCAAAATGCTCATAACCGTTATCCGCCCAACCGAAGGAAAAGCCACAATTTTAGGCGGAGACATAGCCAACCAAAGCATGGACGTACGTGCCGCCATCGGCGTGGTTCCACAAGAATACACGGCTGATGAAGACTTAACAGGAATCGAGAACATTCTGCTTTGCGCTGACCTTTATGGCATTCCGCGTTCGCTTTCCAAGAAACGCGCTGACGATCTCTTAAACTTAGTAGAATTAACTCAGTTTAAAGACAAACGGGTGCAAACTTACTCAGGTGGGATGAGACGCAGACTGGAATTAGCCTGCGGCTTAATCAACAGACCAAAAGTTCTCTTTTTAGATGAGCCAACGTTGGGCTTAGATGTGCAGACCCGCACGGCAACATGGAACTACGTTAAAATGCTTAAACAACAGTTCGGTATGACCCTGTTTTTGACTACCCACTACCTTGAAGAAGCCGATGCGCTCTGTGATCGCATCGCTATAATTGATCACGGGAAAATCGTAGTCATCGGCAGCCCCACCGACCTCAAAGACAGCTTAGGCGGCGACATAATCACTCTAAGCATCCAAAAAGATCAAGACATCACCGACTTAATCAGCAAGGTTGAGCACGTCAAAGAAGTCAAAAAAGAAAACGGCTCCTATATGATAAAAGCCTCCAACGGCGAACTAGCCGCACCTCTAATCATCGAAGCTCTACGGAAAAACGGCAACGTCGTAACTAAACTTTCCCTAACTAAACCTACCTTAAACGAAGTTTACATGCAGTACACAGGTAAATCCATGCGTGACGCTGAGGAGTCACGAGAAGGCGTTATGGCGCAGAGAATGGCTATGCGGAGGGCTCGCCAGTGAGCGAAGAAGTTGCGTATTCAAAAAGCAAATTTCACGGGCTCTGGGCATTAACAAACCGAGAGCTTAAAAAATGGTATCAGCAGCCCTTTGTTTTCATAATGGGTATCATTCAGCCGATTCTGTGGCTGGCGCTTCTTGGTAAAGCCATGAACATTGGGAACCTTTTCTCAACAGCTACCATGCCAACTTTGCCCCAGCTTGCGCCGCCATTGAGCGCCTCGCAGCTTCAAGGTTTAGGTGCCTACTTTGCGGGCTTCCAAAGCAATGTAATGCAAAGCACGTTTGGCACTGCAGATTACTTCTCATTTATGGCTATGAGCATGGTTGCATTTACCGTGGTATTTACTACAGCGTTTGTTGGCATGTCCGTGGTTTGGGATAAACGCTTGGGATTTATGAACAAGGTTCTAAGCACGCCTGTGGCAAGGTCCTCGATTATCTTGTCAAAGGTGTTTGCCGCAGCCGTCAGGGCTATATTCCAATCAGCCATCGTTGCAGCCATCGCCTTCGCATTAGGACTGGTAACTGGCAGCAACTTTACGGTGTTTAGCATCTTTGGAGTGTTTGCAATAGTGTTCCTCATCAGCGTTGGGTTATCTTCGTTCTTTACAGCATTAACCCTTCGGTCGACAAGAATGGAGATGCCGCAAGCCATCTTCCAGCTCATAACGCTGCCCCTGATGTTTGCCAGCAGTGCATATTTCCCCATCAACCAGATGCCCAGTTGGCTCCAAGCAATCGCAAACGTAAACCCCATCTCCTACACTATTGATGCTGTGAGAAGGCTGATGGTGTTTAGCGATGGATTTGGACCGCTGCCTTTGGACTTTGCAGTGGTCGGTTTGTTTGCGCTTGTGGTCACGGTCATCTGCGTTGTGCTGTCGTGGAGATACCTAAACAAGTAAGCTAAAATAGCCACATCCACCCTTTCTTTTTTTTAACAATATGACTAGTATTTAAATAAAGGGTAAAATCCTCAGAAATAGAGGAAACCAAACATGTCGACAAAACCAGTTCCCGTCGTTGAAGCAATAGCTGTAAAAAAAACCTATATGTTAGGAAAAATCCCAGTTGAAGCGCTACGAGGCGTCAACCTAAAAGTTGAAGCCGGAGACTTTGTGTCGATTTTGGGGCCGTCTGGAAGCGGCAAATCCACCATGTTAAACCTCATCGGTGCACTGGATAAGCCCACTGCAGGTACCTTGCTAATTGATGGCGTAGACATCTCCAACCTCAACGACAACCAACTCGCCGACCTGCGGCTCAAAATTGGGTTTGTTTTCCAGTTCTTCAATTTGATTCCCCGGCTAACTGCCAAAGACAATGTGGAATTAGCCATGTCCATAGCCAATATGACCAAGTCTCAGCGCAAGCAGCGGGCAATTGAGTTGCTGGAGATGGTTGGCTTAAAAGACCGCATCAACCACAAACCAGCCGAACTTAGCGGCGGACAGCAACAGCGTGTCGCCATCGCCCGTGCATTGGCTAACAACCCAAAATTCCTACTGCTTGATGAGCCCACAGGAAACGTGGACTCTAAAACCGCAGAGGAAGTTTTGGATGTAATTACAAAGTTGAATGCAGAAAACAACGTCAGCATCATAATGGTTACGCATGACCAGAGACTAGCGCATGAGGCTAAACGCACCGTGCAGATGTTTGATGGGCAAATCACTGATCAGGTGATAAACTAGATGAAGACAATTGATATTTTTGGTTACTCTTTTAGCGCAATTAAACTCCGCAAACTCCGAGCAGCCCTCACAATATTGGGCGTAATCATCGGCATCGCAGCCATAGTGGCGCTCCTCTCAATCACACAGGGACTCCAGGCAACAATCACCCACCAACTCAACCAAGGCTTATCTGCAGACTCCCTGATTGTCACGCCGGGAGCTGGCGGCTTTTTGGGCGGCGCGACAAACACAGGGGGAGGCGGCACGACATGTGCTAGTGTTGGACGCGAAAGTAACTTTCCTCCTCAAATTTTATTTTGGGTTCCTCCA